>NZ_JBHZOP010000091.1:0-6212 GCF_042787595.1 Stenotrophomonas sp. YIM B13575
GGTGGGTTTGCGGCGTCCCCCGCAAACCCACCTCGCCCGGCCCAGCCGCAGAATCTCGCTCCGTCAGCCGCGAGGGGGCTCAGCCCGTTGGCCGGATACCCTTCACCACTTGAACAGCACCAGGCTGATCGCCAGTGTGCCCATGCC
This sequence comes from Stenotrophomonas sp. YIM B13575, assembly GCF_042787595.1. NCBI lineage: Bacteria > Pseudomonadati > Pseudomonadota > Gammaproteobacteria > Lysobacterales > Lysobacteraceae > Stenotrophomonas > Stenotrophomonas sp. YIM B13575. Next base: position 148 of record NZ_JBHZOP010000091.1, read on the forward strand.
CGCCACCAGCCCGTACACCGTCTCGTGCCCCTTGGCGTAGCGCTTGGCCGCCGGCAGCAGCTCGTCCAGCGCCAGGAACACCATCACACCGGCAATCAGGCCGAACACCCAGCCGAACGTGGCGTGGGACAGCGAGCCGGACAGCAGTACATAGCCGATCGCCGCGCCGACCGGCTCGGCCAGGCCTGACAGCAGGCTGGCGGCGAAGGCGTAGAACTTGTTCTGCGTGGCGAAGTACACCGGCACCGCAATGGCGATGCCCTCGGGAATGTTGTGGATGGCAATGGCGAAGGCCAGCGGCATGCCCACTGACGGGCTCTCCAGTGTCGCAAAGAACGTCGCCAGCCCCTCCGGGAAGTTGTGCGCGGTGATCGCCACCGAGGTCAGCAGGGCGACCCGTTTCAGGTAGTCGCGGCTGTTCTCGCGGAAGGCCGGGTCCTGCTTGTCCAGGCTGTCATGCGGGTTGGGAATGAAGTGGTCGATCAGCACGATCACCACCACACCCAGCAGGAAGGCGAGGGTGCCGTAGGTGAAGCCGGTGCGCTCACCATAGGCCAGCGCGAACGAGGCGATGGATTTGTTGAGGATCTCCGACAGCGAGACATACACCATCGCGCCGCCGGCAAAGGCCAGGCCGAACGCAAGCAGGCGCGGGTTGGGGCGGCGCGAGAACAGCACCAGCAGGCTGCCGATGGCGGTGGCAAGGCCAGCAGCGAGGGTGACCGCCAGGGCGATCCAGATGTTTTCGGGGGGAATCTGCAGCATGTACCGACGCGTTCCTTGTCATCAAGCAATCGCCCCGGCGCGGGCCGGGGCGGCAAAGGCGAGGCGGGCGTCGGCTGGCCTCGTCAGCGGCAGGCGATCAGCCGCCGCGGCGCAGGCTTTCTTCGATGGCGAAGCACTGGTCCGGCTTGGGCTGCGGCGGGTTGAAGCTGACCGGCACTTGGATCGTGGCCGGCACGGCCTCGCCATTGCGGGTGGCGGCCTTGAACTGCCAGCCCTGCACGGCGGTCTTGGCCAGATCGTCCAGCTGCGGGTTGCCCGCGCCGGTCAGCAGGGTGACCTCGCTGGGTTTGCCGTCGGTGCCGATCACCACCTTGAAGGTGCTGGTGCCGCCCACGCCGGTACAGGCCAGTTCCAGAGGGTACTGCGGCGGCGGGGTCTTCACCGCCGCCACTTCGGTGGGGGCCGCAGCCGGCGCTGCCGGCGGCTCGGAGCTGCCGCAGCCGGCCAGGCTGGTCACGGCAAACAGGGACAGGCTCAGCAATCGCACGTTCATTTCAGTTGCTCCGTCAGGGCCGAAGTCTTCGCTGCGCAGATGAAGTCGTTCTCGCTCAGGCCGCCCACGTCGTGGGTGGAGTAGCGGACGACGGCACGGTCGTAGTGGACGCCGAGGTCCGGGTGATGGTCCTCGCCGTGGGCGATCCAGGCCAGCGCGTTCACGAAGGCCATGGTGGCGTAGTAATCCTTGAAGCGGAACGTGCGCACCAGCGCCTGGCCGGCCTCGGCCAGCTCCCAGCCGGGGACCTGCGGCAGCAGTTCGGCCAGGCGGGCCTCGCCCAGCTTGTGGTCGCTGCCCTTGCGCGGCACGCAACGGGCCTGTGCCAGCGGAATCAGGTCGGCCATGGGTTCCTCCACCTCGTGTTGACTGAACAATGCGCCGGCCGGTGTATAAAACGAATGAGCGGCTGACGCTTACTTGGCTAGAATAGCCTGATGATCCAGATCTCCGACACTGCCCAGACCCATTTCCGCAAGCTGATCGAACGCGAGGGCGTGCCCGGCATGGGCGTACGCCTGAGTGCGGTCGATCCCGGAACCCCGCGTGCCGACGCCCGGCTGGAGTTCGCCGAGCCGACCGACCTGCTTGGTGACGAGTGGGCGGTGGACTGCGATGGCTTCACTCTCTATGTCGACGCCACCAGCGTTGGCTGGCTCGACGGCGCCGAGATCGACATCGTGCCCGGTACGGCCGGCACCCAGCAGCTGACCATCAAGGCGCCGCGGATCAAGGGCGAAGCGCCCGGCGATGCCGCCTCGCTGGTGGAGCGCGTGCATTGGGTGGTGGAAAACGAAGTCAATCCACAACTTGCCTCGCATGGCGGCAAGGTGGCCGTGCAGGAAGTCTCGGCCGACGGCGTGGTGCTGCTGCGCTTCGGCGGTGGCTGCCAGGGTTGCGGCATGGCCGACGTCACCCTCAAGCAGGGCATCGAGAAGACCCTGATGGGCCGTGTGCCCGGAGTGACCGCGGTGCGTGACGCCACCGATCACGACAGCGGCCACGCCCCGTATATTCCGCGCGGCAACGCCGCCTGATCGCCAACGCGTGCCTCTGCCCAGAGCCGAGCAACTCATCGACCTGCTGCTGGCGCGCCAGCAGCGACCGCCCATCCTCGAGAAGAACACCGGCCTGCCGTACGGCTGGGCGATCTGGCTGCGGGCGCTGACGCCGCTGCCACGTCCGTTGCACGCGCGCGAAGTGATCGCGGTGCTGCTGCCGCGGCCGCTGCCCGGGCCTCCGGGACGATTGCCGGCATTGGGACCTTGGGCGTCCCTGCGCCGCCTGTTCTGGCAGGACTGGGATCCGGCGCCGCGCGACCAGCGTTGGATGCGCTGGACCTCGGCGCTGCTCAGCGCGCTGCTGCATCTGTTGTTCTTCCTGTTGCTGCTGTGGGTGGCGGTGATCCGCACGTCTTCGCCGGACGAGCAGGGCAGCGAGGGTGAGCGCGTGCAGATTGAGTTCGTCGGCCGTGCTGCACAGGAAGGCGGCGGCGACCAGGCCGGAGCCGAGGCGGCTGCTGCTGCTGCAGCAGCCGGTGCCGTAGCCGCAGGCCAGGACGCGGGAGCTGCCACCGCGCCGCGCCCGCAGCCGGCTGCACCTGCGCCGTCATCCGCCGCCGCCGCCGCTGCCACGGCACCGACGGCCAGCGTGCCGCCGCCGCCCGAAGTCGAGCCGGCGCCGGTGGCCGCACCACCGCCCTCACCGGTGCAGGCCACCGAAGTGGCGCAGGCGACCACCGATTTCGTGGTGCCGCCGATGGCTCCGCCGCGGACCGAGGTCAGCATCGTCCCGCGCGATACCGTCCCGACCGTGCGCGAGCGCAGCGTGCAGCCGGTGCAGGCTGCGCCGACGCCAACGCCAGTGCGCACGCCCGACGTGGCGGCGCAGGCGCCGCGCGTGCGCGATGTACAGGTGCAGGAGCGAGAAATCAGCACGGTTGAAGCGCCGGTCGCGCCGCAGCCGATGCGCACCACCGACATCCAGGTGCGCGTGCCGCAGCGTGAGGTGCAGGTGCGCGAACGCGAAGTACAGGCCATGACCGATCCGCAGGTGCGCATGGCCGCCGTCGCAGGGCGCGAACCCACCGTGCGTGCGCCTGCCGGGCGCGAGGTGCAGGTGCGCGAACGGGAGGTTGCAGCCGCGCCGCTACCGGCAGCCTCGACCTCGGCCGGCAGTGCGACCACGCCTACGCCGGCACCCGCAGGCAGCGCAGCCCAGAACAGCGCCAGCGCGGCGCGTCCTGCGGCGACCAGTACTGCCCCCGCGCAGGCGGGCGCACGCCCGGCGCCGACCCCGGGCAACTGGGCGACACCTGCACGCGGTGACGACTGGGGTGCCTCCAGCCGCAATCGCGAAGGCGCCAATCAGGGCGCCGCGCAGGCCAGCGCCGGCAAGGGGGAAGGTCTGTTCAACGCTGACGGCAGCGTGCGCGTGGCCGGCCAGGACGGCGCCGGCAAGGCCGAGCGTGGCGCACCTGGTGGAGCCAACGACGGCTGGAGCAAGGAACGCATCGCCGAGTCCGGCAAATGGCTGAAGCGGCCGCCGTACGACTACACGCCCACCTCGTTCGACAAATACTGGGTGCCGCAGGAATCGCTGCTGGCCGAATGGGTGCGCAAGGGCGTCAAGGCGATGGAGATTCCGTTGCCGGGCACCAGCACGAAGATTTCCTGCGTGATCTCGATCCTGCAGGCCGGTGGCGGCTGCGGCCTCACCGATCCGAACATGCAGAACCAGCCGGCGGTGGCGCGTCCGCCGCCGGATATCCCGTTCAAGAAAGAGCTGCAGGAAGATAACGGCAGCCGGTAGGGTGCCGCATCCACGCATGGCGTGGATCTACCCGGCGCGGATGCACAGTAGATCCACGCCATGCGTGGATGATCCATGCGCGTACACGTGCATGCCGACCAAGGTCGGCCTCTACCAGGTCACGCGCTCTGCGACAGGAACACCCAGAACGGGACGTCGCGGCCCACCCAGTCACGGCTGGCTTCATCAAGGATGTCCAGCAGCGTGTCGAATTCCTTGCCTGCACCGGCGCGCAGGGCATCGACATCGGCCAGGAACAGCGCATAGCCATTGGCCGGCAACCATTGCAGGTCGCGCAGATTGTCGGCCAGCGCATCCCAGTTGCCACCGAAGCCGGCAGGGAAATCGAGCTGGGCAGCCAGCCGTGCCAGCAGGGTGCGCTTGTCGCTCACCCCATCCAGGTCGATCCGGATCACCTTCAGGTCGGCATCGCGCATCGCCGCCGACAGTGCGCTGATATCCGAGGTGTCGATCGCGTAGACGCCGGCATTGTTGATGTCATGCAGGCCGAGGCCGAAATCATCGTGGCTCATGGACGTTCTCCGGAGGCCGGTACGGTGAAGCTGCGGAACGATTCGTAGTGGTCATCGGTGTAGTACCAGGCATCCGGTGGGTTGCCACCGGTGACGATGCGACGCGCACCGCGGTTGCCTGCGCCGGGCGTGTCGACGGTGTACTCGCGGTAGTAGCCGCGCGGACGCTGTGGCAGTTGCTGTTCGCGGTTGCCGAAGGTGCTGCCGTCCTGGCGATGCGGGAAGGGGCCGCCGCGCTGGATCAACGCGATGGTCTGGCGGGCTTCGGCCGGCAGGAACGCGGGCAGGCCGTCACTGTCACTGCCGCGGCTGCGCACCGTTGGTGCACTGGCGGCCGGCGTGCTCTGCAGGTCGGGCGCGAACTGCGGCGGCGGCGGCCGCTGCATGAAATGATTGACGACCAGGCCGAGCAGCAGCAGGGCGATGGCGGTGATCAACAGCCGGGGGTTGCGCATGGGACAGGAGCGGGCGAGGGTGGTGCGCCCACTGTAGCGCCTGCGCGCTGCACCCTGCATGAGGGCGCACGCTGCGTCACCGCCGGGTAACAATTGCCGGCATGCTCACCTGCAGGACGCAATTTCCTTTACATCCCCCTTGGTAATCTTGCGGTCTGTCCCCATCATTCACCGCGCACCGCCCGACGATGCCGTCGGGTGCCCTCGCTATCAGGAGATGCATCATGGCCTACACCCTGCCCAAGCTGCCCTACGCCTACGACGCGCTGGAACCGCATATCGATGCGGCGACGATGGAAATCCATCACACCAAGCATCACCAGACCTACATCAACAACGTCAACGCTGCGCTGGAAGGCACCGAGTACGCCGACCTGCCGGTCGAAGAACTGGTGAAGAAGCTGAAGTCGCTGCCGGAGAACCTGCAGGGCCCGGTGCGCAACAACGGTGGCGGCCACGCCAACCACTCGCTGTTCTGGACCGTGATGGCCCCGAACGCCGGCGGCAACCCGGTCGGTGATGTGGCCAAGGCGATCGACAAGGACCTGGGCGGTTTCGACAAGTTCAAGGATGCCTTCACCAAGGCCGCGCTGACCCGTTTCGGCAGTGGCTGGGCGTGGCTGAGCGTGACCCCGGACAAGAAGGTCGTGGTCGAAAGCAGCGGCAACCAGGACAGCCCGCTGATGGAAGGCAACACCCCCATCCTCGGCCTGGACGTGTGGGAACACGCGTACTACCTGAAGTATCAGAACCGCCGTCCGGAATACATCGGCGCGTTCTTCAACGTCATCGACTGGAACGAAGTCGAGCGTCGTTACCAGGAAGCGATCGCCTGATCGCAGTGCCTGCGTGAACGCAGAAAGGCCGGGGGAGACCCCGGCCTTTTTGTTTGTTTGTGACCGCACCCGCCGGGCATGGCCCGGCGCTACCGGAAACGGGGGTAGCGCCGGGCCGTGCCCGGCGAGCGCAGCGGCGCGTTCATTCGGT
>NZ_JBHZOP010000092.1:0-46252 GCF_042787595.1 Stenotrophomonas sp. YIM B13575
CCCCGCCACCCCGCGGAACGCCGCTGTTGCGGTTGCCGTTGATTCGGCAGGTGCAGGGCGCAGCCCTGCCGAACCCCCTTTACCCCCGCGGTCGCCCGCGCGAGGGCACCAGTGCGAACGTATCCACTGCCAGCTTCTCGGCGTGGTTCAACCACGCGCGGATTTCCAGATCGTCCACTTCGTGGTCAAGGCCGAACGACACATTGATCTTGCCGTCGGCATCGGGCTGCACCCACTGCTGGGCCAGCACCACCTTGCGCTGCGAGGACACCGCTTCGATCCAGAAACCACGATCTGGGCGCGTGCTCGCCACCAGCTGCAGCATGTACTGGCCGGCGCGGGTACGGCGGCCCTTCTGGGTGATCATGTGTGCCTGGCGCACGCTGGGGCGGGGGCCCTGGAACGCATCCAGCGGTGCATCCACGTCGATTCCGTTGCGCAGCTGGCCATCGCGGTACAGCTTGATGCCGTTGTCGCGGTTCACCAGCAGCGCGCACCAGTCGCCGTCGGCCGAGCCATCCTCGAACGCGGTGCAGCGATCGACGTAGGCGAGTGTGTTGTCCGGGTCGGCGTCGTCGAACTGGCGCGAGGTGTTTTCCAGGTACACCGATTTCAGATCCCAGTCCTTGTCGTACTCCAGCAGCACCGGCGGCTGCACGTGCTGCAGGCCGACCACCACCTGGTCGTCACCGTCGATCTTCAGCTGCCGCGTCGGTTCACCCAGCCACAGCGAGCGGGCGAAGGCGAGGTACTGCGGGTAGTCGCGGCCGCCATCGCGGCGCGCGGCGGCGCTGGCACTCGGTGTGCGCTTGTCATCCAGCAGCGAACGGCCGAAGCCCATTGTCTGCAGGTTCGGATCGAGCAGGCTGAGCAGGGTGGCACCCGAGTCCAGCGTCGAGCCGTCTTCGGCGGCCAGCTGGCGCGGGGCCACGCCGTCACCCAGGAACAACAGCAGGTTCTCGCGCTTCTGCTTGGTCAGGATATGGCTGAGGTCATTGGGCATGGCCAGGTGATCGGAGGCGATCACGATCAGCGTGTCCTTGCCATACGGGCTGGCCTGGATGCGCTCGACCAGCTGCGAGATCAGGCGGTCGGTGCACTTGAGTGCGTTGAGCATGCCGATGTTGCCGTACTGGCTCTGGTAGCGCTCGCCCTTGCAGGCCACCGGCAGATGCCCGGCCGGGTGGTGCGTGTCCATTGTCAGCGTGGTCAGCATGAACGGTGCGTCCTGCCGCGACAGCTGTTCGAAGCGCTGGTAGGCGGTGTCCAGCAGCACGTCGTCATGCACGCCCCACGCCGAGTAGTGGATGCGGCCGATCTTCTTCTGCTGCTTGAACCATGCCAGGTCATGCACTTCGTCGAAGCCATGACTGGCCAGGAACTGGCCCTTGCCGGCGAACTGGCCGTTGGCGCCACCCAGATAGTGGTTGGTGTAGCCCTGCTGCTTCAAATAGTCGCCCAGGCACACGGCTTTGGGCAGGAAGCTGCCCATCCGGTCCATGCTGTTCTCATCGCCCTGCGAGGTGGTCAGCGGCACGCCGCACATCGATGACACCAGACCGGCGATGGTCCAGCCGCCGCCCTCGGCCGAGGCCAGCCCGCGGACATCGAGTGACTTGGCGGCCAAGCGGTTGAGATTGGGCATCAGGCCGGGAAACACGGCCTCATCCAGATAGGTGCGTTCCAGGCTCTCGCCGTAGATCCACACGATGTTGCGCGGGCGCTGCAGGGCCTGCGTGGGGATCTGGTACTCGGGAGCGATACGGGCGAAATCCACCGGGCGCAGTTGCTGGTACAGGCGTTGGCCATCGCGCGCCAGCGGGCTGATCATGATCGTGGCCACCCACAGCGCGGCGAAACCGGCAAACCACGCACCACCGGCCGTGGGTCGGCGCCAACGCTTCACCCGCGTAGCGAACAGCGGCAGCAGCGACACGGCAGCCAGCACGATGAAGCCGGCGATATAGCCCTTGAAGTCGGCGACACCGGCGCCTTCCATGTCCGCACCCAGGTGGTACAGGGTGGCGGCGTTGAGTCCGTCGCCGGACAGCTTGTCGATCAGCCACCACGCACTGAGCGCCAGCAGCAACAGCGAGAACAGACCTGCTTTCCACCACACCCACTTTGCGGACGCGAGGAACAACCAGGACAACAGCAACAGCGACAGTAGCAGAATCCAGAGCATAGGCAGCTTCGGCAGTGACGGGGTGGCGATGGACGTCGTACCGACGCGTGTCCATCCGACCGGCGCTGCTGCAAGCACATCTGCATGACAGGCCGATGACCCGATAGTGCATGCACGAACCTGACTGAAATGTTTGTTGAAATCGCGCGTGCGATATCACGCCGCGAACGTAAATCGAGCGTGAAAACTCACGCTCGATTGCATTAAAAAACGCATGAATGCGCTGTTTTCGTAGATCCACGACACGCGTGGATACGACAACGCATCAACGCTATCGATGTCCACGTTCCTCGCGCGAACGAGCACGCCGATCGAACAACAAGGCGCTGGTCACGATGCCCAGCCCAAGCACCACGCCGATCAACAGCAGCACCAAGGCGATGGCGGGATAGCCGAACACATGCCAGCCGGTATCGATCTTCATCATCATCGCCGCCGCCATGATCAACGCTGCGCTGATGATGCCGGCGGCCACGCGGTTGGCGATCTTCTGCAGGTTCTCCATCAGCCGCGACTCTTCCAGCCCGGTCACCTTCATCTGCAGGCGGTTCTCGGCCAGCAGCGCCATGATGTCCGAGAGCTTGCGTGGCCCATCGCGCAGCAGTTGCTGCACCTCCATGGCTTCGCTGGCCAGGTTGGCGGCCGACAGCGACTTCTTCAGGCGCGCGCGCATCACGTGCTGCAACTGGCGCTCGACGATGCGCCGCGTATCCAGGTCCGGTGCCAGCAGGCGGCATACGGTTTCAAGATTGAGCAGCGCCTTGCCGAGCAGGCTCAGCTCCGGCGGCGTACGCAATCCGGATGAGGTGGCGATGCGCACCATGTCCAGCACCACACGTCCTTCGGAGAAATTCGCGCTGGCCGCATAGCGTGCGATCAGCTGGCCGGTCTCGCGCAGGTAACGCTCTTCATCGAACGCCTCCAGCCGCGTGCTGATGCTGATCAGGTCGTCGGCCACTTCCTCGCCGCGGCCATCGACGGCGGCGAACAGGATTTTCAGCAGCCGCTCGCGCAGGCGTGGCGGCATGTGCGCGACCATGCCCAGATCGAAGATCGCCAGGCGCCCGTCGGGCATCACCCGCAGATTGCCGGGATGCGGATCGGCGTGGATCTCGCCGTGCACGAAGATCTGGTCCAGGTAACCGCGGATCAGCGCCGCGGCCAGCGGGTCCATCGCTTGTTCGGTACGCCGCACATCGGGAATGGCATCCACGCGTACGCCACTGGCCAGTTCCATGGTCAGCACGCGATGGCTGCAGTAATCCCACAGTGGCTGCGGAATCCACAGGCGCCGGAACGGCTTCAGATGGCGGCCGAAGCGCGACAGGTTCTCGGCCTCGGCGTGGTAATCCAGCTCCTGCATCAGGGTCTTGGAGAACTCGTTGAGCCAGTCACGCAGGCGCACGCGGCGACCGATCTGGGTCAGATGGTCGGCGGCCAAGGCGAAGCTGCGCAGCACGTCCAGATCCGAACGCAGCTGCGCGGCCACTTCCGGCTTCTGCACTTTCACCGCGACCTCGCGGCCGTCATGCAGCACCGCGCGATGCACCTGGGCGATCGACGCGCAGCCCAGCGGTTGTGGGTCGAATGCGGCGAACAGCTTGTTCACCGGCGCGCCCAGCTCCTGTTCGACGATGGCGTGGATGCGTTCGACCGGGATCTCGGCGACCTTCTCCTGCATCCGCTCCAGCGCGGTGGCGAACTCCACCGGCACCATGTCCGGGCGCGTGGAGAGCATCTGCCCGAGCTTGACGAAGGTCGGCCCCAGCGCTTCCAGGTCACTGACGAACTGCTCGGGATTGCCGTCGGGTGGCACATCGGTGTGGCTGCCGGCAGCGTCCAGGTTCATGCCGGAGAACACGCCGGAATGGCGGTAGCGCATCAACAGGCGCAGGATCTGGCTGCGCCGGTTCATGCCCCGGATCAGCGGGGGATTGCCTGCGGCGGTGGGCGGCTTGCTCAAACAGAACTCCTCGAAAGCGACGACCCGGCGGCCGTGATCTGGCGGCCGGGTAGCGCCGGGCCATGCCCGGCGGGATCGGAATACGCTTGCAGTGTCCCTGTGCAACGGTAGGCGCGCGGTGAATCCGCTACCGCAGGCGGCGCAGGATCGGTCAGAATCCGCTCATTCCCTTTACTGGATCCCCCATGGCCGGTGCCAGCCTGTTTGCCCTGCTCGACGATATCGCCTCCCTGCTCGACGACGTCTCGGTGCTGACCAAGGTCGCCGCCAAGAAGACCGCCGGCGTGCTGGGCGACGACCTGGCGCTGAACGCGCAGCAGGTGACCGGCGTCAATGCCAACCGCGAACTGCCGGTGGTGTGGGCGGTGGCCAAGGGCTCGCTGGTGAACAAGGTGATCCTGGTGCCGGCTGCGCTGGCGATCAGCGCATTGGAAGCCTGGCTGCACAGCCGTGGCTGGAACGTACCGCTGATCGTGCCGCTGATGATGATCGGCGGTGCCTTCCTGTGCTTCGAGGGCGTGGAGAAGCTGGCACACCGGTTCCTGCATTCCGCCGATGAGGACGCCGAACACCAGGCCGAGCGGCGCAAGGCGCTGGCCGATGCGCAGGTGGACATGGTCGCGTGGGAGAAGGACAAGGTGAAGGGCGCCATCCGCACCGACTTCATCCTCTCGGCCGAAATCATCGTGCTGTCGCTGGGTGTGGTCGCCACGGCGTCGTTCATCAACCAGGTCAGCACCTTGGTGGTGATCGCGCTGGCGATGACCGTGTTCGTCTACGGGCTGGTCGCCGGCATCGTCAAGCTTGACGACCTGGGCCTGTACCTGTCGCGCAAGGGCGCGGCGCTGGCGGCGGTCGGCCGTGGCCTGCTGGTATCGGCGCCGTGGCTGATGAAGTTCCTGTCGGTGGCCGGTACCGCGGCGATGTTCCTGGTCGGTGGCGGCATCCTGGTGCACAACGTGCCGGCGCTGCACCACGCGGTGCAGGCGCTGGGCGGCGAAGGCCAGTGGGGCTGGCTGGTCAACGCGCTGGGCAACATGGTGGTCGGCATCATCGCCGGTGCGATCGTGCTGGCGGTGGTGACCGGCGTGCAGAAGCTGCGCGGCAAGTAGCGCAGGGGTCTTGCCCGGTAGAGGCCGACCTTGGTCGGCGGTTTGTTTGCCGCGCGTGCCAACCAAGGTTGGCACCTACCAAGCGGTTTCCGGCACCTTGCCCGGTAGGGGCCGACCTTGGTCGGCGGTTTGTTTGCCGCGCGTACCAACCAAGGTTGGCATCTACTCGCGAACTATCCCGCGTGCACCCGGTTCTTGCCTTCGCGCTTGGCCACATACAGGGCGTCATCGGCGCGCCGCAGCAACGTATCGGCATCGTCGCCCGGCTGCCATTGCGAAAGCCCGGCACTGAAATGCACCGGTACCCGCCGGTCCTGCACGGTCAGTACGCGATGCGCCAGTGAACGCTGCAGCCGCTGCACCGTGGCCATGCTATCCGCGCCGGGGGTTTCCGGCAGTACCAGCACGAACTCGTCGCCGCCCAGCCGGGCGATGCCATCGGTGGCACGCAGCAGCAGGCGGCACACCCCCACCAGATGCTGCAGCAGCGCGTCGCCGCCGGCGTGGCCGTGTTCGTCGTTGGTCTGGTGGAAATCATCCAGGTCGATCACCGCCAGCCCCAACGGCGAGTTGTTGCGTGCGGCGCGGGCCAGTTCACGTTGCAGCAGTTCGTCCAGGCCGCGCCGGTTCAGGGCCTGGGTCAGCGGATCGATACGCGCCAGATCGCCGGCTGCGCGCAGATCCTGTTCCAGCTGGTTGATGCGATGTTCCGCGCGTTCCACTTCCTGCCGTGCGCTGGCCAGGTGATCGCGCGCCTGCGCGGCCTGCTGCTGCACCTTGCCGGTGTCCTGCATCACTTCCTGCAGCAGGTGGTTGAGGTCGGCGATGCTGCGCGCCTCGCGCAGCTGCAGCGCGTAGCTGCCGATGCGGTCGTGGTATTCACCGGTACTGGCAGCCATGCCGTCCATGCGCTCGATGAACTCGCCCATCAAGCTACGCATGGCCGCTTTCGAATCGTCGATTCCCTGCCGCAGCAGGCCCTGTTTGTAGATCACCTCGCGCAGCTCGGCGCGGGTGCGCTCGACCGATTCGGCTTCCAGCGGCCCGGCCAGCAGCTGGCGCACGGCTGCGATCTGGCCCTGCAGCCAGCTGCGGTCATCCAGCAGCTCGCTGACGTTCTCCAGCAGCAGTGCGAACAATTCCAGCAGCAGTGCCTGCTGTTCCTGCCAGCTCTCGGCGCGCACGCCGATCTGGTGACCCAGTTCGCGCGCACCTTGTTCGATCGGCTCCAGTGCCGCGCCCGGTTGCCACTGGCGCAGGCGTACGGCCAGTGCCTCGGCCTGCTCGCGCAGGTCGGGATCGTGCTGCAGCAGCGCCACCACCGCGCCGCCCAGCAGCAACCGCAACTGCTCGGACAGGCGCAGGCTGTCGGGCTGGCCATCGGGCGAATGCTGGTCGATGGTGCGGATGTACTTGTCGATCAGCTGCCGCATCGCCCGGCCATAGCGCGGCCAATCGGCACTGGCCTGCGCCGACTGCAGGCGGTCGCCCATGTCGCCCAGCTCGCCGGGCAGGGTGGCCATGCCATTGGCGAACGCGGCCAGCAGCGGCTCGGGTGCATCGGCTCCGGCGAACAGCTGCTGCAATGCCACGCCGCTGCCGCCCTGCAGTACCACCCGATCGCCGCGCCCGTCGTCGACCACCGCGCGCACGCGCGCAGGCGGTCCGATGGCGGTGCCGGGGGCAGGGCGGGGGTCGGGCTGGTCCGTCATGGAACGAATCCTGGGGTGGCAGGGAGGCTGGTCACAGCATATCGGCGCAACTGGCGGTGGCTTGAACCGATAGGATGGGCGACAGGATGCCGCAGTGGAGGTGGGTATGCGTGTGATGTTGCTGGGGGCGACGGGACTGGTGGGCGGGCTGGCCCTGCCGATGCTGCTGGACGACCCACGCTGCCGCGCTGTGGTGGCCCCGACCCGACGGTCGCTGGACCTGCGCGACCCGAAACTGCACGCCCCGGTGCTGGACTTCGATCAGCTGCCGGATGGGCCCGGCTGGGCACCGGTGGATGCAGTGGTCTGCGCGCTGGGCAGCACGATGGCCCAGGCGGGAAGCCGCGAGGCCTTCTACCGGATCGACCACGACTACCCGCTCGCCTTCGCCCGCCTGGCCAGGACCCAGGGCGCGCGTGCCTTCGTACTGAATTCGGCGGCGGGGGCCAATCCGGGTTCGGCCATCTTCTACAGCCGGGTAAAAGGCGAGCTGGAGCGCGACCTGCGCGCGCTGGGCTTCGCTTCGCTGACCCTGGTCCGGCCGGGCCTGATCGGCGGCCACCGCCCACAGGCGCGCCGCGGCGAACAGTTTGCCCTGCAGGTGCTGGGTGCGTTGCGGCCGGTGCTGCCGCGAGCGTGGCGTATCAACCCGGCCACGCGTATCGCGCGCGCGCTGGTGAACGCGGCACTGGCGCCGGCACCGGGCGAGCACGTGGTGGCTTCGAAAGACCTGGTGGACTGATGTCGCGCGCGCTGCGTCTGACCCAGCTGCTGCAGGTGCTGCGCCGCCACCGCCGGCCGGTGGCCGGGCAGGCGCTGGCCGACGAGCTGGGCATCAGCCTGCGCACGCTGTACCGCGATATCGAAACGCTGCGCGAACAGGGCGCCGACCTGCGCGGGGAAGCCGGTGTCGGCTACCAGCTGGAACCGGGCGACGTGCTGCCGCCGCTGACCTTGCCACCGGCGGAAATCGACGCGCTGGTGCTGGGCCTGCGCTGGGTAGCGGCACGCACCGAGCCGGCGCTGGCCGAGGCCGCGCGTGATGCGTTGGCGCGCATCGCCCATGTGCTGCCAGCAGCACGCCGCGAAGCACTGCGTGACAGCGGCCTGCGGGTGGGCCCATCGCGTACGGCAGCGAAGGTGCCCCCGGCGCGCCTGCAGACCGTGCGCGAAGCGGTGGGTACGCAGCAGCGGCTGCAGTTCGCCTATGAGGATGCACAGGGACGGCGTACCGAGCGCGTGGTCTGGCCGTTCGCACTGGGCTACTTCGATGAAGTGCCGATGTTGGCGGCGTGGTGTGAGGGTCGCGAGGACTTCCGCCATTTCCGCCTGGATCGCATCCGCCATGTGCGTGCGTTGGAAGAGTGCTACCTGGTGCCGCGTGCCACCTTGCTGCGGCGCTGGCAGAAGGCGCAGGGCATCGCCCCGGATTGGCTGGACCGTTCGTGACGGACCAGCTTTGGTAGAGGTCGAGCTTGCTCGACGCTTTTGCTCTTTGCTCTTTGCTCTTGGTAGATGTCGAGCTTGCTCGACTGCTCTTGTTGTTCGCGGAGAGCAGTCGAGCAAGCTCGACCTCTACCAGAGCCAGGGCGCCAGCCGTCGAGCAGGCTCGCTGCTGCTGACAGGATCTGTCAGCAGGGCAGGGCCACCATGAACGCTCCCAACAACGGAGGTTCCCCATGTTCAAGCCCAGCACCCTGCTGCAGTACGTGCGCGACGTCGCCACCAGCGCCACGTTCTACAGCGGCATCCTCGGCAAACCACCGGTCGAGCAGTCGCCCGGCTTCGCCCTGTTCCTGCTTGGTGATGGCGCCGCACTGGGCCTGTGGCAACGCGATGACGTGCAGCCGCCTGTCACTGCCGAGGCAGGTGCAGCCGAGCTGGCGATGGTGGTGGCGGATGCAGCAACGGTGCATCGCATGCACGACGAATGGCGCGCGCTTGGCGTGCAGATCACCCAGGCACCGGTGACGCTGGAGTTCGGCCACACCTTCGTGGGCGTCGATCCCGATGGCCACCGACTGCGTGTCTACAGCCGCGCCGAGGGCATGATCGCGCGCGATTGATCAGCGCGAAGTAGATCCACGCCATGCGTGGATGAAGACGCACAAAAAACGCCGGGCATTGCCCGGCGTTTTTCCAGTTCATGTGCCAACCAACGGTTGGCACCCACCGATCAGGTGGTCGATCAGTTGGCCAGCGCCAGATCGTCCATCATCGCGCGCAGGAAGCGGGCCGCTTCACCGCCGGTGGCGGCGCGGTGGTCGAACGTCACCGACAGCGGGATCACCTTGTGCGCTTCCACGCCGCCCATCACCGGGGTCATCTGGTGGCGGGCACGACCGGCACCGACGATGGCCACGCACGGCGGCACCACGACCGGGGTCGCGTAGCGGCCGGCGAACATGCCGAAGTTGGACAGCGAGATGGTGTAGCCGCTCAGTTCCGACGCTGCGATCGAACGCGCTTCCACCTGCTCGCGCAGACGGTTCACGCCTTCGCGGATGCCGCGGGCATCCAGCATGTCGGCATTGCGCAGCGCCGGCACGAACAGGCCGTCGTCGGTATCAACGGCGATGCCGATGTCCACCTGCGCATGCAGGGTGCGGGTCAGCGCTTCACCATCGAACCAGGCGTTCATCGCCGGCACCTTCTGCGCGGCGACCACGATCGAGCGCACCAGGCGCGCGGTGACGTCGTTGCCCGGCAGCCAGGCGTGGATGTCGGCGTCGTCGTTCAGCGTGGTCGGCACGACCTTGCTGTGCGCATCGGCCATGACGCGGGCCATGTTGCGGCGCACGCCCTTCAGCGGCTCCGGCTGGCCCTTGGCAACCACGCCGGGCGGCTGGGTGCGCATCGGCTTGCCAGCGGCAGACAGCGGGGTGCGTGCGTCGGACTGGACCGGCGCGGCCACCTGCGCCGGGGCCGGTGCGGCAGCAGCCGGTGCAGCAACCGCTGCCGGTGCGGCGCCGATCTTCGCGCTGCCATCGGCAGCGGCCTGCTTGACGTCGGCCATGGTCACCGCGCCATCGGTGCCGGTGGCACGCACGCGGCTCAGGTCCACGCCCAGCTTGCGCGCGGTGGCACGCACGGCCGGCACGGCCTTGACGCCGCCGACGGCCAGCGCCTGTTCGGCATGCACCGCGTTGGAGCTCTGCATCGCGCCGACCACGGTGCCGGCGTCATCACGCTCGGCGGCGGCCGGCTTGGCTTCTTCAGCAGCTACCGGCGCGGCTGCGGTCGGCAGCGGCGGCGGCGTCGGTGCGGCCGGAGCGGCCGGAGCGGCATGACCGTGGCTGTGGCCGGTGTCCTGGCCGTCAGCGCGCTGCGGCAGGTTCGGGTCCAGCGCGAAGCTGGCCAGCACCGCGCCGGTCGGGATGATGTCGCCGGCAGCGCCGGACAGCTTCAGCACCGTGCCGGAGAACGGCGAGGGCACTTCGACGACGGCCTTGGCGGTCTCCATCGAGACCAGCGGCTCGTCCAGCTTGATCACATCGCCTTCCTTGACGAACCACTCGACGATGGTCGCGTCCGGCAGGCCTTCGCCCAGGTCGGGCAGGTTGAAGTTCTTGGTCTGGCTCATTTGCAGTTCTCTTCCAGCAGTTCCAGTTCGCGGGCAGGCAACCAGCCCGTCGCGCCATTGGCGCGCTCGGACCACCACCACCCGCCGTGTTCGTGATGAAGCTTGACCATCTCGCCGTTCTCCACATCCAGCTCGCGGGCGTCATAGTCGCGCAGGGCTTCTGCGCGACCATCGTCCAACAGCTGCAACCACGCTACCGGTGCCCATCCGGCGCGCCCATCGCTGGTGCGCACCCAGGCAAACGCCGGCCATTCCTCGTCACGTACACCTACTTCGACGATCTGGCCGGTGCGGAACCGGAGCGGGTTGGGATACTGGCTGCGGTAAGCCCCGAGAAGGCGGGCCCGCATGTCAGCCTGCCGCCACCGCGCGCTTGGCCGCCGCCACGATCCGCTCCACGCTCGGCAGATATTTCATCTCCAGGCGGAACAGCGGAATGTGGGTGTCGTAGCCGGTAACGCGCTCGACCGGAGCCAGCAGGTCGTACAGCGATTCCTCGGCCAGGCGTGCGGCGATTTCCGCGCCGAAGCCCGCGGTCTTCGGGGCCTCCTGCACGATCACGCAGCGGCCGGTCTTGGCCACCGACTCGGCGATCGTGGCGAAGTCCAGCGGACGCAGCGTGGCCACGTCGATGACTTCGGCACTGATGCCTTCGCCGGCCAGCTTGTCGGCCGCTTCCAGCGCTTCCTTCACCTGCGCGCCCCAGGTCACCAGGGTCACGTCGGTGCCGTCGCGCAGCACGAAGCACACGTCCAGCGGCAAGGCTTCGCCGTCGTTGACGACCACTTCCTTGTACTGGCGGTAGATGCGCTTGGGCTCCATGTAGATCACCGGATCCGGTTCGCGGATCGCGGCCAGCAGCAGGCCATAGGCGCGCTGCGGCGAGGACGGCAGCACCACGCGCAGGCCCGGCACGTTGGTGAAGATCGCTTCGTTGGCTTCGCTGTGGTGTTCCGGCGCACGGATGCCACCACCCCACGGCACGCGCAGCACCATCGGGCAGTGCAGGCGGCCACGGGTGCGGTAACGCAGGCGCGCGGCGTGGCAGATGATGTGGTCGACCATCGGGTACATGAAGCCGTCGAACTGGGCTTCGGCCACCGGCTTCATGCCCTGTGCGGCCAGGCCGATGGTGAGGCCGGCGATGGTGGTTTCATCCAGCGGGGTGTCGAGGATGCGGTCGGCGCCGAAGCGCTGCTGCAGGCCGGCGGTGGCGCGGAACACGCCGCCGTTGACGCCCACGTCTTCGCCCAGCACCAGCACCGACTTGTCATGCTCCAGCTCCCAGGCAAGTGCCTGGGTGATGGCTTCGATGAGGGTGATCGGGGTGTCGGTCATGTTCTGTTCTCCGCGCGCGACGGCAGCGCTGTCGGCGGCGTTGGTGTGCGCGCTGGACGCGCCGTTCTTGATCTCATCCATGGCGCTGCTCCAGGGCGATCGCCTGGGCGCGCTGGGCCAGCAGGTCCTGCGGCGGGTCGGCATAGAGGAAATCGAACATCGCCTCGACCGGCTGCACCGGCGTGTTGAGGTACAGGTTCACTTCCTCGTCCACGCGCTTGCCGCACTCGGCGGTCCAGGCCGCTTCTTCTTCCTCGCTCCAGACACCGGCGTTGGTCAGGTACTTGCGCAGGCGCAGCATCGGCTCGCGCTGCCAGGCATCCTTCACTTCGGCGTCGTCGCGGTAGCGGCGCGCGTCATCGGCGGTGGTGTGGTCGGACAGGCGATAGGTCATCAGCTCCAGCACGGTGCCGCCGTCGCCGGCCAGCGCACGTTCGCGCGCCTGCAGCATGGCGGCCATCACCGCGATCAGATCGTTGCCGTCCACCTGCAGGCAGTGCAGGCCGCCCGCCAGGCCCTTCTGTGCCAGCGTCTCGGCACCGGTCTGCGCCGAACGCGGGACCGAGATGGCCCAGCCGTTGTTGACGATGCACAGGATCAGCGGCAGCTTGTAGGCGCCGGCCGAATTCAGCGCAGCGTAGAAGTCGGTCTTGGAACTGCCGCCGTCGCCGCACACGGCCACCGCGATCTGCGGTTCCTTGTTGAGCTTGAACTTCAGCGCAGCGCCTGCGGCGTGCAGGCACTGGGTGGAGATCGGCACGCAGAACGGGAAGTCCTTGGCCGCATTGCCGCCGTAGTCGTTGCCGCGCTCGTCGCCGCCCCAGTACATCAGCACGTCGTGCGGGCGCACGCCACGCATGAACATCGCACCGTACTCGCGGTAGGACGGTGCGAACACGTCGTCCTTCTGCATCGAGGCGCCGATACCCACATGCGCGGCTTCGTGGCCGAGGCAGGCGGCGTAGGTGCCCAGCTTGCCGGTGCGCTGCAGCGCGATCGACTTGCCGTCGAACACGCGCACGAACAGCATCTGCTTGAACATCGGCAGCAACGCGCGCGGGTCGCGCAGGGCTTCGGGCAGGTCATCGCGGACGAGCGTGCCGTCCGTGTCCAGATACTGCAGGTATTCGATCTTGAACTCAGCGGCAACCGTCATTGCGTACTGCACCTTCGACAGAGAAGTTACAAATGATATGAATCGCCATGTTAAGGAATGCGTACGAAAAAGCTCTCCTGCGGCGCAGCACGGCCTGCCGGCCTTTGTACCCCCTTACGGGTGCATGATGCCAATAACTTCAACGTATTCAGCCATTGCTGCAAAGCATCACAACGCGCCTTGGGCTGAGCGCCAGTAGAACGGCGCAAACGGTTCCACGCGCAACGGCCGTTCCACAGCTGCGCCGCACGCCCCGGTACGGTCATCACGGCTGCCAGCGCGGCGGCAACGCGCTACCCTTGCCGCCCCCGATCTGGTCCCGCCCATGTCCGTCGACAACAACCAACGCGATCTCGAAGCCGGTATCCACACCGATCTGCAGGGGCGGCTGACCTACGGCGGCTACCTGCGGCTGGACCAGCTGCTCAGCGCACAGCAGCCGCTGTCCAACCCGCCGCATCACGACGAGATGCTCTTCATCATCCAGCACCAGACCTCCGAGCTGTGGTTGAAGCTGCTGGGCCACGAGCTGGGTGCGGCGATCGCCTTCCTGCAGCGCGACGAGGTCTGGCAGTGCCGCAAGGTGCTGGCGCGCAGCAAGCAGGTGCTGCGCCAGTTGACCGAGCAGTGGTCGGTGCTGGAAACGCTGACCCCGTCCGAGTACATGGGGTTCCGCGACGTGCTGGGCCCGTCCTCGGGCTTCCAGTCGCTGCAGTACCGCTACATCGAGTTCCTGCTGGGCAACAAGAACGCGCAGATGCTGCAGGTGTTCGAGCACGACACGGCCGGGCAGGCGCAGCTGCGCACCGTGCTGGAGGCGCCGAGCCTGTACGAGGAGTTCCTGAAGTACCTGGCCCGCTTCGGCCACGCGGTGCCGGCGGTGTACGAGGCGCATGACTGGACCCAGCCGCATGTGGCCGATGACGCACTGCAGCCGGTCTTCGAACGCATCTACCAGGACACTGACCGCTACTGGCGCGAGTACGCGCTGTGCGAGGACCTGGTGGACCTGGAAACGGCCTTCCAGCTGTGGCGGTTCCGCCACATGCGCACGGTGATGCGGGTGATCGGCTTCAAGCGCGGCACCGGCGGCTCCTCCGGCGTGGGCTTCCTGGCCAAGGCGCTGGAACTGACGTTCTTCCCTGAATTGTTCCAGGTGCGTACCACCCTGCAGGTCGCGCCCCCGCCGGATCTGGCCTGACCCCCATTCAGCTTGGTCGCCCGCGGCTGGCTGGATCGTTTCAGATGCAAGTTCAGCGAGCAGGCCGCGACCTGCCTCAAACGGCGTGTATTTGACGTGAACGCCAGAATTCGGTGATCCTCGCGCGTTGCTTCACCGCACATTGGACGTGCCTCCATCCACCGAACCAGGAATTCCGCATGAGCGTAAACGCCACTGCGAACACCCCAGAGCCGGCGCTGCCGGACTTCAACACCACGATGGGCCACCCGCGCCCGTTGTGGATGCTGTTCATGACCGAGTTCTGGGAGCGCTTTGCGTTCTACGGCATCCGCTGGGCGTTGGTGCTGTACATCGTTGCCCAGTTCTACAACGGCAACGCCGCCGGTGAAGGCGACGCCAGCCGCATCTACGGCGCCTACCTGGCGCTGGTGTACGCCGCCGCTATCTTCGGTGGTTACGTGGCCGACCGGGTACTGGGTTACCAGCGCTCGATCCTGACCGGCGCGATCATCATGGCCGTCGGCCTGTTCATGATCTCGCTGCCGCAGGAGCACATCTTCAAGCTCGGCCTGGCCACGATCATCGTCGGCAACGGTCTGTTCAAGCCCAACATCTCGACCATGGTCGGCAAGCTGTACGGCCTGAAGGACGAACGCCGCGACTCGGGCTTCACCATCTTCTACATGGGCATCAACATCGGCGCGATGATCGCCCCGGTGCTGACCGAGTACCTGGCCCGCAAGGTCTTCGGTACCTCGGAAATGCCGTCGTACAAGGTCGTGTTCATCGCCTCCGGCGTGGGCATGCTGATCTCGCTGGTGTGGTTCTACATCGGTCGTGCCGGCCTGAAGGGCATCGGTGCACCGCCGGTCGGTGCTGAAGGTTTCGGCCGCATCATCATGGTGCTGGTCGGTTCGCTGTTCGCCATTCCGGTGGCTTACTTCCTGCTCGCCACCGGCGCCACCGCGCTGGCCTGGATCCTCGGCGTGATGTTTGCCGCGCTGGCCGTGCTGCTGCTGGTGGAAGGCATCCGCGAGGGCAAGGTGCAGCGCGACCGCGTGATCGCCATGCTGATCATCTTCGCCTTCAACGTCATGTTCTGGATGTTCTTCGAACAGGCCGGCAGCTCCTTCACCTTCCTGGCCGAGAACATCGTCAACCGCCAGCTGGGTGATTGGACCTTCCCGACCGCGTGGTTCCAGTCGGTCAACTCGGTGGCGATCATCACCCTGGCGCCGATCATCGCCTGGATCTGGGTGGCCCTGGGCCGCGCCAATCCGTCCATCCCGCGCAAGTTCGGCCTCGGCCTGCTGTTCAACGGCGCTGCCTTCGCACTGCTGATGTTCGCCCTGTCGACCATGGTCGTGGACGGCAAGATCCCGTTCTGGACCCTGTTCATGGTCTACGTCATCCAGTCGGTCGGTGAGCTGTGCCTGTCGCCGATCGGCCTGTCGATGGTGACCAAGCTGGCCCCGGTGCGCCTGGTCGGCTTCGGCATGGGTGGTTGGTTCCTGTCCACCGGCATCGGCAACAACCTGTCGGGCATCTTCGCCGGTGCGGTCAGTGGTGAAGGCGGCATGACGGTCGAATCGGCCCTGAAGGGGTATACCTTCGGTTTCTGGGCCTTGATCGGTTCGGGTGTGGTCCTGTTCCTGGTCGCGCCGCTGATCAACAAGCTGATGCACGGCGTGAAGTAATGAGAGGGTAGTGGGCATGCGTACAACGTTCGGTGGTGCAGTGGTGGCAGTGGTGTGTGCGGCGCTGATCGGCGCCTGTTCGCAGCCTCAACCTCCCGCTGCTCCCGAACCCACGCAGCCCCTGGATACCCGCCCCACCGAGCCACCGGTCGCTGACCCCAGCGAACCGGTGGCCTCGGGCAACACTCCGGCGGCGGCTGATATCGCCGCCATCGCCGGGCTTGGCGCGCAGTTCGACCCGGCCCGCGACCCCGTTGCCGACCTGGAAACGGCCAAGGTCGAAGCCCAGCGCGGCAACAAGCGGATCATCCTGGAAGTGGGCAACGCCGCCTGCGAGCCCTGCCATGCACTGGACGAAGCCGTGGAAGGCAATGGCGATCTGCGCCGCTTCCGTGATGCCCACTACGTGTGGGTCAAGGTCAACGACAGCGCCGAGAATCCGAACGCGGCCTTCCTGGGCCAGTTCCCGCCGCTGCAAGGCGAACACCCGCACCTGCTGGTGATCGATGCCGACGGCACCCTGCTGGCGCCACAGCCCAGCGAAGCGATGCACAAGGGCAGGACCGTGCAGACCGCACGCGTGATGGCGTTCCTCAAGCAGTGGGCGCCGCCAACGCCGCGGTAGCGTCCGGCGCCTGCCGCCCGCTGCCCGGCCATCCACGCGTGGCGTGGATCTACAGATCATTCCCCTTCGGCCGTTAATGGCAAGGACCTCACTGCGCCACCCGGCGCGACCGGAGCGCCCATGCACAGCGACCACGCCGAACGCCTGCTCGAACCTGCCAGCTCACTGGCCGAAGGTGAGGCACCCGATGGCGTGAGCCTGCCGCCGCAGGAAGCCCTGCTGGACGACGCCGGCACCGGCGCGGAAGCCCTCGAACTCGCACCGCGGCATCGGTTGCCGCAGATCGCCTTGCCCGACAACGTGGTGCTGAAGGGCGCGGTGCAGAAGCTGGTGGAACAGAAGGCACGGCTGGATCGACTGGCCGCCGAAGGGCAATTGGCCGGTCTGCTGCCGCCGGAATGGCACGGCAACGGCGTGCGCGCGATCGACCTGTCCAGTTTCGTGCAGGGCGTGCTGCCGTTCCTGCAGCCCGGCGAGCGTGGTGAAACCGCACCGGCCCGCCTGCCGGTGCGCCATGTGCTGGGCGATGACAGCCGTTGGGGCCTGGCCGACGTACCCGAACCGAAGTCACTGGCCTGGTATCTGGCCAGCGATGACCGTGCCACCGCGGGCAGCAAGGATGTCGCCGAGGCCTATCTGGTCGGCGCGCTCGGCCTGGCCTGGATGCAGGAAGGGCGCAGCCGCCCCGGCTTCCTGCGTGCGATGGACCAGGACAGCCTGGCGGCACGGGTGACCATGCTGGGCTACCCGCCGCCGGGCGAGCTGGCGTTGTACAGCGTGACCGCGCACGGCCAGCCGCAGATCTGGTGCGTGCATGGCCGGCGCAGGCTGCGGCCGCTGGTGGCGCCGTGGCTGAGCGTGCCCCTGCTGACCGCCTATGGCGTGCCCGCACCGGTGGCGTGGCCGGGGAGCTTCCCGCCCGTCGAGGCTGTGGCCGAGGCGATTGCCGCCGCCCGTCCGGGCAAGCTGCTGCCGGAAGTGGATCTGGGCAGAGTGGTCGCGAAGATCGCCGAAGACGCCGCGTCCGAGGCGTGGCAGCCGGTCAGCCTGCTGCAGCTCAACACCTGGTCGCCGCGCTGGCCGTTCTTCCTGGGCACCTTCGTCGGCCTGCCGTCGCTGCTGCTGGTCACTGCCGCGCTGGCGTTGCCCGGGGCCGTTGAAGCGGCCACCGTTGCTGCCTCGCTGGGCTTTGCCGGTGGCGCCATCGGCGCGCTTGCGGTGCCGTGGATCCATGCGCGGCGCAAGCATCTGAGCTGAGTACGTGGGCCATCCGCGCGTGGTGTAGATCTGTTGACCCCCTAACGGTCGATCTCTGCAGCAGTGAACTCCATGCGTTGCCGTGCACGCTCCGTGGCGGCCTGCAGCCGTTGCTTGAGCACTTCACGTGAGGGAAGAGATGTCAGGTACTCCGCCACATGGATGCCTGAGCGGTCCAGTTCCAGCAACTCGATCTGGCCTGCCTTCTTGCCTGTGCAAAGGATGATGCCCAGCGGCGCCTCCTCACCTTCCTCTCGCTCATACCGATCCAGCCAACGCAGATAGAGCTCCATCTGGCCCTTGTACGCTGGCTTGAAGTCACCGATCTTCAGTTCGACGGCCACCAGCCTGCGCAGGCGGCGGTTATAGAACAACAGGTCGAGATGGAAGTCATCGTCGTCGATCTGGATGCGTTTCTGGCGGGCGACGAAACTGAAGCCTGCCCCGAGTTCAAGCAGAAATCCCTGCATCTCACGCAGGATGGCGCCTTCCAGCTCCTGCTCGTCCCAGCATTCCTTCAGCCCGAGAAAATCCAGTACGTACGGGTCGCGCAGGACAAGACCCGGGGAGAGCTGCTGGTTCCTGCGCAACGCCGACAGCTCATTGGCAATGGTCTGCTCGGGCTGGCTGGAAAGGGCCGTACGTTCGTACAGCATCGAGTCGATGCGCTGGCGCAACATGCGGACGCTCCAGCCTTCTGAGCTGGCCATCTGGGCGTAGAAGTCGCGCTTGAGCGGATCAGACAGCGGGATCAGCGCGATGAAATGGGTCCAGCTCAATTGTCGTAGCAGTGATACGACAATCTGCTCGTCGGCAAATGCGATGGAGAACTGCACCATCCTGCGCAGGCTCTTTTCACCGAACGAACCGCCGAACTCGGCAGACAGTATCCTGGCGATGCGCTTGAACAGGACCTCTCCATAGCGTGCCCGGCGTCCACCCATCTGATCGACATGGATGCGACGTCCTATACGCCAGTACAGCAGCGTCAGTTCGGCATTGACGGTCCTCACCATCCCGGCGCGGGCCCTGGATATCAGTTCCCGGATATCAGCCAGCAGATCGTGGGTATGCGGCAGGGTGAGGGGCGGTGTGTCATCCATGAGTTGCCTTCCAGCAGGGTCAGGGTTCGGCAATCACCCGCAGCGCACTGGCATAGCCCTTGGCGAGACTGGTCAGGTCGAGCAGCCGGTTCAATGACAGCAGCAGGCCCGGCTGGCAGGCCTTCAGGCGATGATGTTCAAGCCACGCCTCGGTGACGGTTTCCAGTGTGGCCAACGCCTCGTCGATGCGCTGCAGGTCGGCTTCGCGGTTGATGGGAGCGGCAGGGGGATGATGGGGGCGAGTCATGGCGAAGCTCCGGGGAGGGGCCGCCGGAAAGGCGGCAGGCGATGCGTGGTTGAAAGACCGTGATCCGAAGGAAGAACGGCGGCCATGCGGCCCCACGCACCGCCCGCCAAAGCAGGGCAGCGCGAGTCGTCGCCGCCCGCGATGGGCGGCGACGGGTGCGGCGTGGTTTCCTTCGGATCATCGGGCTTTCAACCCCGGCAGCGGTGCTCCGCTGCGCGCCTACCCTCGGGCCGATGGGGCCGGCCGTCCAATAGGCAATGCCATTCGATGCGCGAATTTCGATACAACCGCTCTGTCGGTCAGGACTCTACCGGCCCGATGCCGAAACATCAGGTGGTAAACGCGACACGTCGAGTCGAACCCGGCCGAAAGACCGTTCGTCGGCGGGCCATGAACACCGCGCGTTGCACGTCATCAATGGCCTGTGCCGGATCCCTCACAGCGCAGCCCGCGACATCATCCACGCCTGGCGTGGATCCATGAGTCGACCAAGGTCGACACCGACCAAGGGCGGCGGGGGGAGCCGCCCCGAAGGGGTCAGACCCCTTCGCCCATCCGCTCCAGGCCATCGCCGGCCAGGCGCAGGATCAGCTTCTCCAGCACCTGCTCCTCTTCCTCGCTCAGCACCGACATCAGCTTGCGGGTGATCTCGATCACCATCGGCGCGATCGTCTCGTACACCTCGAACCCCGCCGCCGACAGCGCCAGCACCGAACGGCGGCGGTCATCGCCATGCGTCTCACGCTTGATGAAGCCGCGTTCCAGCAGGCGCGCCACGGCACGGCTGACCGCCACCTTGTCCATTGCCGTGCGGTCGGAGACCTCGCTGGCCGACGAGCCGGGGTACAGCGCCAGGATGGTGATCACCCGCCACTCCGGGATGGCCAGGCCATAGCGGTCGCCGTACAGCTTGGCGATGTTGCCGCTGACCCGGTTGGACAGCACGCTCAGCCGGTACGGCAGGAACTGTTCCAGGTCGAGCAGGACGTGGGAGGCACGCAGGCGGGTGGAAGCGGGATCGGCGGGGCTCATGTTGCGGTGCACCTTGCTGGTGGTTTCAAGTGTAACTATAAGTGTTGGGTCCGTACCCTGCATTCTCGCCGGGTCCAACCCCGCCCGCACCTGGTTTGTGCCGATGCGGCACCGATTCGGAGCCACGCCATGAATACCGCAGTCCCGTCCGCCTCGCATCCCAACCCCGGCATGCAGGTCACCACCTTCGAAAACCCGATGGGCATCGACGGCTTCGAGTTCGTCGAATTCGCCGCACCGGCCGGCCGTGGTGCCGAGCTGCACGAGTACTTCCGCAAGATGGGCTTCAGCGCGGTGCTCAAGCACAAGCAGCGTCCGATTACCGTCTATCGCCAGGGCGACGTCAACTTCCTGGTCAATGAAGACCCCGATTCGTTCGCTGCCGATTTCGCCGAGAAGCACGGCCCGTGCGCCTGCGGCTTCGCCATCCGCTTCAAGAAGCCGGGCGCGGAGGTCTACCAGACCGCGCTGGGCAATGGCGCCGAAGCCATCGCCTTCAAGCCGGAGAGCAAGGCGGTCAACGCCCCGGTCATCAAGGGCATCGGCGACTGCATGCTGTACCTGGTGGATCGCTACGGCGATGCCGGCAGCATCTTTGATGGCGACTACGAGCTGATCGCCGGCGCCGAGCTGCGCCCGAAGGGCTTCGGCCTGACCTTCATCGACCACCTGACCCACAACCTGTACTTCGGCAACATGCAGCAGTGGTCGGACTACTACGAGCGTCTGTTCAACTTCCGCGAGATCCGCTACTTCGACATCAAGGGCCTGAAGACCGGCCTGGTGTCCAAGGCGATGACCGCGCCGGACGGCATCGTGCGCATTCCGCTGAACGAGTCGTCCGACCCGAAGAGCCAGATCAACGAGTACCTGGACGCGTACAAGGGCGAGGGCATCCAGCACATCGCCTGCTTCACCGAGAACATCTACGACACGGTCGAAGCAATGCGCGCGCAGGGCGTGGATTTCCTCGACACGCCGGAGACCTACTTCGACGTGATCGACCAGCGCGTGCCGAACCACGGTGAGGACGTCGCCCGCCTGGCGAAGAACAAGATCCTGATCGACGCCGACCCGGAAACCCACCAGCGCAAGCTGCTGCAGATCTTCACCCAGAACTGCATCGGCCCGATCTTCTTCGAGATCATCCAGCGCAAGGGCAACGAAGGCTTCGGCGAAGGCAACTTCACCGCGCTGTTCGAGAGCATCGAGCGCGACCAGATCCGTCGCGGCGTGCTGTAACGTTTCCACAACGGCACCTTCCCACCGGTAGCGCCGGGCCATGCCCGGCGGCTTCCCCAAGGCTTCCAGGAACCCCCATGTCCCCCTCCATCACCGCCCGCGGCTACCAGTCCGGTTTCGGCAACGAGTTCGCCAGCGAGGCCGTGCCCGGTGCACTGCCCGTCGGCCAGAATTCGCCGCAGAAGGTGGCCCATGGCCTGTATGCCGAGCAGCTGACCGGCACCGCGTTCACCGCACCGCGCGGCAGCAACCGCCGCAGCTGGTTGTACCGGATCCGCCCAGCGGTGACCCATGGCGAGTTCACTCCGTTCGCGCAATCGCAGCTGCAGGGCGATTTCGGTGCGCAGCCCGCTTCGCCGAACCAGCTGCGCTGGAGCCCGCTGCCGCTGCCGGAGCTGCCGACCGATTTCGTCGAAGGTCTGTACACGATGGGCGGTAACGGTTCGCCCGACGCGCATGCCGGTGTTGGTATCCATCTGTACGCGGCCAACCGTGACATGGTCGGCCGCTACTTCTACGACGCCGACGGCGAGCTGCTGATCGTGCCGCAGCTGGGCAGCCTGCGGCTGCTGACCGAGCTGGGCGTGATCGAGATCGAACCGCAGCAGATCGCGGTGATTCCACGCGGCGTGCGCTTCCGTGTCGAGCTGCCTGACGGTCCGAGCCGTGGCTACATCTGCGAGAACTACGGCGCGCTGCTGAAGCTGCCCGACCTGGGCCCGATCGGCTCCAACGGCCTGGCCAATCCGCGCGACTTCGAGACCCCGCATGCCGCGTTCGAAGACATCGACGGTGATTTCGAACTGATTGCCAAGTTCGACGGCCGCCTGTGGCGTGCCCCGATCGACCATTCGCCACTGGACGTGGTCGCCTGGCACGGCAACTACGCGCCGTACCGCTACGACCTGCGCCGCTTCAACACCATCGGCTCGATCAGCCATGACCACCCGGATCCGTCGATCTTCCTGGTGCTGCACTCGCCCAGCGACACCGCGGGCACCAGCAACATGGATTTCGCGATCTTCCCGCCGCGCTGGCTGGTGGCGCAGAACACGTTCCGCCCGCCGTGGTTCCACCGCAACATCGCCAGCGAGTTCATGGGCCTGGTGCATGGTGCCTACGACGCCAAGGCCGAAGGCTTCGTACAGGGCGGTGCGTCGTTGCACAACTGCATGAGTGGCCACGGTCCGGATGCGCCGACCTTCGACAAAGCCTCCAGTGCAGACCTGTCCAAGCCGGACGTGATCAAGGACACGATGGCCTTCATGTTCGAGACCCGTGGGGTGATCCGCCCGACCGCGCAGGCGCTGGCCGCCGGTCACCGGCAGGGCGATTACCAGCAGTGCTGGAACGGCCTGCGCAACAATTTCCGTTGATCGTCCGTATCCACGCATGGCGTGGATCTACTGGGAAGCGCGATACCGCATCCACGCATGGCGTGGATCTCCCGGGTGGCGCGATTCCGCATCCACGCATGGCGTGGATCTACCGGGTGGCGCGATACCGTATCCACGCGTGGCGTGGATCTACCGGGTGGCGCGATACCGCGTCCACGCATGGCGTGGATCTACTGGGAAGCGCGATACCGCATCCACGCATGGCGTGGATCTACTGGGAAGCGCGATACCGTATCCACGCATGGCGTGGATTTACTGGGAAGCGCGATACCGCATCCACGCATGGCGTGGATCTACCGGGTGGCGCGATACCGCATCCGCGCATGGCGTGGATCTACCGGGTGGCGCGATACCGTATCCACGCATGGCGTGGATCTACCGGGTGGCGCGATACCGCGCGCGGCGTGGATCCATCGGGGTTCGTGATGCAGTAGATCCACGCCATGCGTGGATGCTGTTCGCCGGATCAGGCGATGGCCGCGAACGCGTCGCAATGCTCCACCGGCAATGCCTCCATCAGCCGCTGCCGCACGCGTTGGCAGTAGCCTTCCGAGGTCAGCGCCGGCAACACCTGCAGCGCTGATTGCATCACCCGCAGGACCTCGCCTTCGGCACGCGCCTGCTGCAGGTCGCGGAACAGCGCCGCTGCATTGGGATGCCGCTGCATCTCCAGGATTCCCAGCACATAGATGCGCGCGGCGACCAGCGAGCGGCGTCGCTCGACGGGCGCGGCGGAAGCTGCGGCGACTGACGGCGCCTGCGGGGCAGCAGCCACCACCGGCGCGAGTTGCGTGGAGGCGGCGGTGTCCGCAGCGGTCACCAGGTAGCCGGCCTGGATCAGCTGGATCACCATCGCTGCCGCGTCCTGCCCCAGCAGCGTGGTCAGCTCGGCGATGCTGCGCTGGCCATCGCACAGGATCAGCAGCCGTCGCTGGCGCATGTCCAGCGGCGCGCGGTGGGCCTGCAGCGCGGTTCGGGCGAGGTCGGTCTTGCGCGGTTGCATGGGGAGGACAGCCAAGTCGGTGCTTGCCCAGCCTGAATGAGGGCGATGAAACCGCGATGACAATGCAGCGCCTGCACGCGCGCTGGGGTAGCGTGCACCCACCCTGTGCCAAGGATCCGCACCGATGAAGCACCTCCCGATCGCCGGCCTGCTGTTGTTGTCGCTGGCCGCCTGCAACCGTAGTCCCGAAACTGCCGCGGCGGACGCACCTGCCGCCGCCACCGCACCGGCGAAGGATGCCTCCGTCCCCGCCGACGCCGATCTGGCCACCGCTTCGCCGGTGGACCCGCGCCGCGACAGCCCGGCACGCCTGGATGGCTTCGGCGGCGCCACGCTGGGCGCCGGCATCGCCGAGGTCCGCAGTGGCTTCGGCACGCCGTTGCAGGGTCTGGGCACCGATGCCGCCGGCAAGCCGCTGCCGGCCGACGATGCCAATGAGGGCTGCTACTTCCTGCGCCCGCAGGACGCCGAGGACCCGCGCCTGATGTTCGAGGCGCGCAAGCTGGTCCGCTACGACGTACGCAGCCCGTCCATCGTCGCCCCCGGTGGCGGCCGCGTCGGCATGACCCTGGGCGAGCTGCAGGTGCTCTATCCCGAGCGCGCCGACGTCGGCCCGGACAAGTACGACGACAAGGCCCAGCACCTGCGCGTGCGCCCGGCGCAGGAGGGCGCGGCGATCATCGATTTCGCCCTCGGCGCTGACGGCAAGGTCGGTGCCTGGCGGGTCGGCAGGACGCCGCAGGTGGACTACGCCGAAGGCTGCGGCTGATCCACCCTCCTCGGCTCACCCGCAGCGGGTGGGCCGAGCGTAGAATCGCGCCACGACCGCTGGGGAGTGCTCGATGATCGCCATTGCCATTGCCTGGTTCCTGCTCGGCCTGCTGTTGCTGGCCCTGGGCGGGGACTCCATCGTCAAAGCCGTTTCCGGCCTGGCGCAGCGCTTCGGTGCCAGCGCATTCACCGCCGGCCTGCTGTTGCTGGGCATCACTACTTCGCTGCCGGAGCTGGCGGTCAACGCCCGCGCGCTGGTGGTCGGCCAGCCCGAGCTTGCCTTGGGCAACGCCGTCGGCAGCAGCGTCGTCAACCTCGGCCTGACCCTGGCAATGGCTGCCATTGCTGCGCCGCTGTTGTTGCGTGCCCGCCTGCAGACGGTGCTGTGGTGGGCGCTGCTGGCCGCGGGCCTGCTGCTAATCGTGTTCGGGCTGGATGGCCGCCTGCTGCGCTGGGAGGCTGGCGTGCTGGTGGCCGGGTTCGTGGTGGTGCAGTTCCTGCTGCTGCGCCGCGGGCGCCATGAGAGCGCCGAGGTACAGGCGATCATCGCCGAGTCGGCACTGAGCCGCACCAGTCTGCCGTTGAATGTGCTGCGCGTGTTGATTGCCGCCGTGGCGCTGTATTGGGGCGCGCGCCTGGTGGTCGGTGCTGCCGCTGATTTCGGTGCTGCGCTGGGCTGGACGCCGCTGCTGGTCGGTCTGTTGCCGGTGGCGATCGGCACCGCGTTGCCGGAGGTGGCAGCCGCCGTCGCGGCGGCGCGCCGTGGTCACGGCGACATGGTGCTGGGCCACGTGCTCGGTTCCAGCGTGGTCAACCTGATGCTGGTGATTGGTGCGATGGGGCTGCTGCAGCCGCTGGCGCTGCCGGCTTCGTTCGTGCGCCTGGAACTGCCGGCGCTGCTGGCCTTCGCATTGGTGCTGTACCCGATGCTGCGCGGCGACCTGCGCATCAGCCGCATCGAAGGTGCGGTGCTGCTGGGCGCGTTCGTGGCCTGGTTGGGGCTGGAAATCGCGCTGGTCACACCGGTCTGAGGTAGTGCCGGCCGCTGGCCGGCAACCTCGGCGAACTCGCAGCCAGGCATGGCCTGGCTCTACTGGCGGTTATCCGGGGTCGTGCCGACCAACGGTCGGCACCCACCGTCAACGCGCGGTGGTTTCCTCTTCCCGCTCCGGTTCCGGCGGCGGCAGCTGTTCCTCTTCCGCACGCTCGTTGCCCGGCAGGCTGGGGCGCGTTTCCATCAGCAGCGACAACGCCGCCTTGGCCATCAGGTGCGCGCTGATCGGTGCGGTGATGAACAGGAACACGGTGATCAGCAGCTCGCGCGGCTGCGGGTCCTGGCCCAGGAAGATGTGGTAACACACCGAGCACACCAGCACGCAGCCCACGCCCAGCGTGCTGGCCTTGGTCGGTGCGTGCAGGCGCTTGAAGAAGGTGGACAGCTTCACCAGCCCCAGCGCGCCGACCAGGATGAAGAAACAGCCGAACAACAGCAGGATCGACAGCGCGATCTGAATGAAGGTGATCATTCGACGATGTCCCGGCGCAGCACGAACTTGCTCAGCACCACGGTGCTGCCGAAGCCGAGCATGGCGATGATCAACGCCGCCTCGAAGTAGATCGCCGAATTGAGGTACATGCCGAACAGCATCAGCTCGGCGATGGCGGTCACTGACAGCGTATCCAGTGCAAGGATGCGGTCGGGCACGGTCGGCCCGCGCAGCAGGCGCCAGGTGGCCAGCAGCATGGCCAGGCCGACCACGTGCATGCATACCACCAGGGTGGTCTGGATGATCTGGAATCCAGTCATGGGAAGATCTCCATCAACGGGGCTTCATAACGGCGCTTGATCGTGTCGATCAGCTCCTGCGGGTCTTCCAGGTGCAGCACGTGCACCAGCAGGAACTTCCGGTCGTCGCTGAGTGCGGCCGACACCGTGCCGGGAGTCAGCGTGATCATGCTGGTCAGCGCGGCGATGCCGTGGATGTTGGCGATGTCCAGCGGCAGCCAGATGAAACCGGGGTGGATGTTCTTTTCCGGGCCCAGCACCTGGATGGCCACGCGGATATTGGACATCAGGATGTCCCACAGGGTCACGAACACCAGCTTCGGCAGCGGCCGCAGGGTGCCGATGCGGGCGAACTCGCGGTCCAGGCGCGCAGCGAACAGCGGAATCACCACGCCCAGCAGCAGGCCCAGCAGGAACTGGCCGAGCGTGAAGCTGTCGGACATCAGCAGCCAGAACACCACCACCATCACGCTCAGCGCAGGCGAGGGCAGCAGGCGGCGGATCGGGGAACGCTTGGCGGTCATGGCTGGCGGATCTCCGGCGTGGTCGCGCGCAACTGCTGCACGTAATCGCCCGGCTGCAGCAGCTGGGTGGCGATGGCGTCGGTGTGCTGCATCAGCGGCGCAGCGAACAGCGTCATGCCGATGCCGTACGCCAGCAGGATGCAGGCGGCAAACAGCTCTACGCGACGCAGCGGTGCCTTGCGCGGTGGCGGTGCATCGGGATCGGGCAGCGGCACGCGCCAGAACAGGCGGATGCCGCCGCGGGTCAGGCCCATGATGACCAGCAGGCTGCTGACCAGCACCGCCGTCCACACCGCGCCGGTGTACTGCGCGGGCATGCCGGCCAACAGTGCGGCCTTGGCCAGGAAGCCGGACAGCGGCGGCAGGCCGGCCACCGACACCGCCGCAATCAGGAACAGCACGGCGGGCGTCTCCTTGCCGGGCATCGGCGCGATCACTTCCTTGCGGTCGCTGGCGCCGCCACGGCGGCGTCGGATCAGGTCGGCGACCAGGAACAGTGCGGCGGCGACGAAGCTGCTGTGCGGCAGGTAATACAGGCCGGCCGACAGCACCTTCGGCGTGCCAACAGAGAACGCGATGAACAGCGTCGCCGCCGAAACGATCACCAGATACGAAATCAACACGCGCAGGCGCGCTGCGGCCAATGCGCCCAGGCCACCCAGCACCAGCGTCGCTACACC
The DNA here is from genome assembly GCF_042787595.1 of Stenotrophomonas sp. YIM B13575. Lineage (NCBI taxonomy): Bacteria > Pseudomonadati > Pseudomonadota > Gammaproteobacteria > Lysobacterales > Lysobacteraceae > Stenotrophomonas > Stenotrophomonas sp. YIM B13575. The sequence continues at coordinate 27,597 of NZ_JBHZOP010000092.1, forward strand.
GGCCCACAGCAGCCAGTCACGGCCGTAGCCGGCCATCGCTCCCGCATCCTCGCCGAACCACAGCATCTGGATGCGCAGCACGGCATACAGGCCCACCTTGGTCATGATCGCAAACAGCGCCGCCACCGCCGCCGGTGCACGCGCATACGATTCGGGCAGCCACAGGTACAGCGGCATCAGTGCGGCCTTGGCGCAGAACACCAGCAGCAACAGCCCCATCGTCGCCTTCACCAGGGTCAGCTGCGCCGGCGGCACCTCGGCAATGCGCTGCGACAGCTCGGCCATGTTCAACGACCCCAGCGAGGCGTACAGCAGGCCCAGCGCGATCAGGAACAGGGTCGAGGCGGTGACGTTGAACACCACGTAGTGCAGGCCGATGCGCATGCGCAGGCCACGGCCGCCACTGAGCAGCAGGCCGTAGGAGGCGATCAGCATCACCTCGAAGAACACGAACAGGTTGAAGATGTCGCCGGTCAGGAAGGCGCCGTTGAGGCCCACCAGCTGGAACTGGAACAGCGCATGGAAGTGCGGTGCGCGCCGATCCCAGCCCGAACACGCGTGCAGCAGGCAGGGAATGGCCAGCAGCAGGGTGGTCAGCAGCATCCAGGCGGACAACTGGTCGGCGACCAGCGCGATGCCCAGCCGCGACGGCCAGTCGCCCAGCAGGTAGACGCGGATGTCGCCGCCTGCTGTGTCGGCGAACAGCAGGCCGACCACCACCGCCAGTGCGGCCAGCGATGTCCACGCCACGGCACGCTGTACCTTCGGCCCATAGCGCCGGTGTTCAACGAACAGCGACAGCGCAGCACCGAGCAGCGGAACCAGGATCGGCAGGATCACCAGATGATTCATGCGCGGTCCTCGCCCCGGCGCGGCGGTGCATCGTCGTCCGGCTCGTGCGCGTCCACATGGTCACTGTGGTTGTCGCTGCGGCTGCGCATGGCCAGCACGATACTGACGGCGGTCATCGCAAACGCGATCACGATTGCAGTCAGTACCAGCGCCTGCGGCAGCGGATCGGTGTAGTTGCCGAGGTGGCTTTCCACGCCTTCCTGCAGCACCGGCGCCTTGCCCTGCACCACGCGGCCACCGGCGAAGATCAGCAGGTTGGTGGCGTAGGACAGGAAGGTCATGCCGAGGATCACATCGAAGCTGCGCGCGCGCAGCAGCAGGTAGATGCCGATGGCGGTCAGCACGCCGATCGCAGAGGCCAGGGCCAGTTCCATCAGTGCATCTCCCCCGTTCGTGCCGAGCGGCGTTGCAGGTCGATCTCGCCCTTGCGCGCGGTGCGCGTCCGCGAGGGTTTCACGGTGGCCATCATCGACAGCATCAGCATCGCGCCACCGAACACCACCAGGTACACGCCGATATCAAAACCAATCGCGCTGGCCAGCGGTACATCACCGATCAACGGCAGGTGCAGGTCCAGGTGACCACTGGTCAGGAACGGCACACCGAACAGCATCGAGGCGGCGCCGCTGAGGATGGCGATCAGCAGGCCGGTGCCGATGCAGCGGATGTAGTCGAAGCCGAAGCGCGATTCCACCGATGCGGTGCCCTGGATGACGTACTGGATCAGCAGCGGCACCGCCAGCACCAGGCCGGCGATGAAGCCACCGCCCGGCGCGTTGTGGCCGCGCAGGAACAGGAAGATCGACACCGTCAGGGTCAGCGGGAACATGATCTGGGCAAGATCGGCCGGCACCGGCAGCTTGATCGGCGGGCCGGGCATGATCTGCTCCGGCGCCATCCGCGTACGCCGCAGCAGCGCATGCACGACCAGTGCGGCAATACCGAACACGGTGATCTCGCCGAAGGTATCGAAGCCGCGGAAGTCGACCAGGATCACGTTGACCACGTTCTGGCCGTACGCCTCGGGCAGCGCGCGGGCAAGCAGTTCGCCGGCCATGGTGTTCGGCGGCAGGGTCATCGCGCTGTAGGCCAGCGCGCCGAGGCCGGCACCGGCCACGATTGCGATCAGTGCGTCACGGCGCTTGCGCCAGCGCGGCCGCTCCGGGCCGGACTGTGCGGGCAGATAGTTCATGCCCAGCAGCATCAGCACCAGGGTCACCATCTCCACCAGCAGCTGGGTCAGTGCCAGGTCCGGTGCGGACAGGAACACGAAGGTCAGCGCCACCATCAGGCCGACACCGCCGACCAGCAGCACCGCCAGCAGGCGCTGCTTGTACATGCGCAGCGTCGCCACCGCGCAGGACATCATCACCAGCCACAGTGCCCAGCCCAGCAGCGGTATCGGCTGCGGCTTGGTCCAGTCCGGCGATGCGGGATTGGCAATGTAGGGCGCGGCGGCAACCACGATCGCCACCAACACCAGGCCCAGCAGCATGCGCTGCAGGCTGCCGTTGGCGATGCCGGCGGTCAACCGTTGCGCACCGGCCGACAGCAGGTCCAGCTGGTGGTGGAAGACGTTGCGCCCCGGCGTGGTGTTGGTTACCGCGTGCAGGTCGATCAGCTTGCGCAGGCCGAAGTAGAGGGCCACGCCACCGACCACGCCCGCGGCGCTCATCGCCAGCGGCAGGTTGAAGCCATGCCAGATCGACAGGTTGTACTCGGGCATCGCGCTGCCGAGGATCGAGGCGGCTGCCACGTGCAGTACCGGGGCCACGGTCACGGCCGGGGCGATACCCACCGCCACGCAGATCACCACCAGGATCTCCACCGGCACCTTCATCCAGCGCGGTGGCTCGTGCGGCACGCGGTCCAGGCCATGCGGGCCCTTGCCGAAGAAGGTGTCGTGCACGAAGCGCAGGCTGTAGGCCACGCCGAACACACCGGCCAGCAGCGCGGCGATCGACACCGCCGTGCGCATGGTGTCGGTGCCACCGGCCGAGAGCGCTTCGGCGAACAGCATTTCCTTGGACAGGAAGCCATTGAGCAGCGGGATGCCGGCCATCGCCAGCGAGGCGATGATCGCCAGCGCGCTGGTGAACGGCATCAGCTTGCGCAGGCCACCGAGCTTGCGCATGTCACGGGTGCCGGTCTCGTGGTCGATGATGCCGGCGGCCATGAACAGCGAGGCCTTGAAGGTGGCGTGGTTGAGGATGTGGAACACGCCGGCGACCACCGCCATCGGCGTGGACAGGCCGAACAGCAGGGTGATCAGGCCCAGGTGCGAGATCGTCGAATAGGCCAGCAGGCCCTTCAGGTCATGCTGGAAGATCGCGTTCCAGGCGCCGATCAGCAGGGTGATCGCACCAATGCCGCTGACCGTGTAGAAGAACAGATCGCTGCCGGCCAACGCCGGATGCAGGCGCGCCAGCAGGAACACGCCGGCCTTCACCATGGTGGCCGAGTGCAGGTAGGCCGACACCGGGGTGGGCGCGGCCATCGCGTGCGGCAGCCAGAAGTGGAACGGGAACTGCGCGCTCTTGGTGAAGATGCCCGCCAGCACCAGGAACAACGCATAGGGGTACAGCGCACTGGCGCGGATCTGCTCGCCGGCGGCCAGCACCACGTCCAGGTCGAAGCTGCCGACGATGCGGCCGATCAGCAGCACGCCGGCCAGCAGGGCCAGGCCGCCGCCGCCGGTGATCACCAGCGCCATCCGTGCGCCCTCGCGGGCGTCCTGGCGATGCGACCAGAAACCGATCAGCAGGAACGAGCTGATGCTGGTCATTTCCCAGAAGATCATCAGCAGCAACAGGTTGCCCGACAGCACCATGCCCAGCATGGCGCCCATGAACAGCAACAGGTAGGTGTAGAAGCGGTGCGCGCTGTCCTGCGGGCTCAGGTAGTAGCGCGCATACAGCACCACCAGCGCACCGATGCCCAGCACCAGCCCGGCGAACATCCAGGCCAGGCCATCCAGGCGCAGGGTGAAGTCCAGGCCGATCTGCGGCAGCCACGGCACCATCGTCCGCACCACCTGGCCATCGAGCACCGATGGGGTCAGCCAGGCGAGGATCGCCAGCCCGCCCAACGGCGCCAGCGCCGCCAGCCAGGCAGCAGTCGAGCGCGAACTACGGGGGAAGGCTGCGACAGCCACTGCCATGAGGAACGGCAGGGCCAGCAGCAGGGGCAGGCTGGGGAGCATGCAGGGAATCCATGATTCACGAGCAGGTCAGGGAGCATAACAGGCCGCCAAATGTCGCCGAAACCCATTGAACAGCGATCAATTGCATGTAACGTGCGCTGATTCATTTTTTCTGCGATGCAGCATGCGGCGCGGATGCCCCGTCAGGACCCGGTTGGCAGGTCCACCCTACGCCCACGCAGGGAGACCGCAGCCCCTGTCGCACAGGGACCGCCGCCGCTGGGCGGGGCAAGGTGGGGAGGTCACCGCGGCAGGCTGGCAGGCGCGCCGTGCAGCGTGGGTGATGGCATCTGCCCGTTCAGGAAACGAACGCGTCGATGCGGCGACGCTGGTCAGTAGCGCCAGTCGAGCTTGCGATAGGCCTTGGCCATCACCCAGGCCGGGCCGATCAGCAGGTAGGTCAGGTCGGTCAGGAAGCTGGGCTTGCGGCCTTCGAACTTGTGGCCGATGAACTGCGCGATCCAGGCGACGACGAAGACGCCGATGGCCAGCGAGCGCAGGTTGTGCAAGCCGATTTCCGCTTCCAGCAGCCGGCACAGGCAGCCGAACACGAAGAACTGGATGAGCATGCCGATGCCCAGCGGGCGCGACAGTTTGTTGTAGAAGCACCAGGCGCTGAACATCGCGAACGCCGACCAGATGCCGTACTGGAACCAGGTGATCAGCGGCGGCACGCACCACAGCAGGGCCACCACCGACCACAGGATCGCCGGCACCGCCACCAGGTGGATGCGCTGGTTGACCACATTGCGGTGGTCGTCGGAGTAGCTGGCGAAATAGCGGTCGATCGGACGCGCAAGCTGGGTGGTGGTCTGCATGCGGCCAGCATACCCCGGCCGGGGCCGCCAGTAGAGCCAGGCCATGCCTGGCTGCCGGGGGGCGCAGGAAACCGCCCCCAGCCAGCCCGGGAAACCGACAGTAGAGCCAGGCCATGCCTGGCTGCCGGGGGGGCGCAGGAAACCGCCCCCAGCCAGACCGGCCGGGGGCGCAGGGGAATCAGTCGACGCTGATTCCGGCCAGGCGCTGCAGCGCCTCGGCGTACTTGGCGCGGGTGCGCTCGATGATCTCGGCCGGGATGCTCGGGCCCGGGGCGGTCTTGCCCCAGTCCAGCGTCTCCAGGTAGTCACGCACGAACTGCTTGTCGTAGCTCGGCGGGCTGGTGCCCACTTCGTACTCGTCGGCCGGCCAGTAGCGCGAGGAATCCGGCGTCAGCATCTCGTCCATGATGTACAGGCGACCATCGGCGTTGGTACCGAACTCGAACTTGGTGTCGGCCAGGATGATGCCGCGCTCGCGCGCGTAATCGGCCGCGAACTTGTAGATGCGCAGCGTGGCGTCGCGCACGCGCTCGGCCATCTCCGCACCGACCGTCTTCACCATCGCGTCGAAGTCGATGTTCTCGTCATGGTCACCCACGGCGGCCTTGGTCGAGGGGGTGAAGATCGGTTCTGGCAGCTGCTCGGCCTGGCGCAGGCCGTCGGGCAGGTCGATGCCGCTGACCTTGCCGGTGCGCTGGTAGTCCTTCCAGCCGCTGCCGATCAGGTAGCCGCGGGCGATCGCTTCCACCGGCACCGGCTTCAGCTTGCGGGTGACCACCGCGCGCTTGGCGTACAGGGCCGCGTCCACGCCTTCGGGCAGCACGCTGGCCACATCGATGCCGGTCAAGTGGTTGGGCATCAGGTGCGCGGTCTTGGCGAACCAGAAGTTGGACACCTGGCAGAGCATCTCGCCCTTGCCCGGAATCGGGTCGGGCAGGACCACGTCGAACGCCGACAGGCGATCGGTGGCGACCATCAACAGGTAGTCCCCCGGCGGGGTACCGGCCGGCAGCCGCTCGCGCGGGATATCGAACACATCACGCACCTTGCCGCGGTGGCGCAAGGGCAGGCCGGGGAGATCGGATTGCAACAGCGTGGTTGGCACGGGCACTCCTGGGGCTTCGTCGATACGGCTGCCCAACGGACCCGGCGGGCCCGCTGACCAGCGGGCGGCCTAGTGTAAAGCGGTCCGGGCCCGCTGTGACGTAAAATGAGCGTCCATTTCGTCGGCCGACCCCGGAGCGCCATGCGCTGGTACGGAAAACTGCTCGGTTTCATCGCCGGGGCCCTGCTGTTCCGGCCCAATCCGCTGTTCGGCGCGGTGGTCGGCCTGTTGATCGGCCACGCTTTCGACTCGGACTGGTTCCGCCTGAACAAAGAGAACCCCTACCGCGAGCTGGGGCTGACCTCCGAGGCCACCGATGCCGAGGTCGAGCGCGCCTACCGCAAGCTGATCTCCCAGTACCACCCCGACAAGCTGGGCGGCGCCGCCCCCGAGCTGCAGCAGCAGGCCGAGCAGAAGTCGCGGCGCATCAACGCCGCCTACGACCGCATCAAGACCCTGCGCAAGCGCTGACCCCACAGTCCCGCCTGCGGGCGGGAGACCCCTTTCCCCGTTCCGAAGGCCCCGGCCATGTCCAACTGCCTCATCGCTCCTTCCATCCTCTCGGCCAACTTCGCCCGCTTGGGCGAAGAAGTCGACAACGTCCTGGCCGCTGGCGCCGATTGGGTCCATTTCGACGTGATGGACAACCACTACGTGCCGAACCTGACCATCGGCCCGATGGTATGCCAGGCGCTGCGCAAGCACGGCGTCACCGCGCCGATCGACGTGCACCTGATGGTCGAGCCGGTGGACCGCATCATCCCGGACTTCGCCGAGGCCGGCGCCACCTACATCAGCTTCCACCCGGAGGCCAGCCGCCACGTGCACCGCACCATCCAGCTGATCCGCTCGCTGGGCTGCAAGCCGGGCATCGTGCTGAACCCGGCCACCCCGGTGGATATCCTCGACTGGGTGCTGGACGACCTCGACCTGGTGCTGCTGATGTCGGTCAACCCGGGCTTTGGCGGCCAGGCGTTCATCTCGTCGGCATTGGACAAGCTGCGCGTGGTGCGCAAGAAGATCGATGCCAGCGGCCGTGACATCCGCCTGGAGATCGACGGTGGCGTGAAGGCCGACAACATCGGTGAGATCGCTGCCGCTGGTGCCGATACCTTTGTCGCCGGCTCGGCCATCTTCAACGCCAAGACCAGCTACCAGGACGTGATCGCGCAGATGCGCGCCAACGTCGCTGCGGCACGGGGCTGAGCCATGAGCACGGTGGCCGTGTTGAACATCCGCCCGGCCACCGTCGCCGACGCTGGCCTGATCCTGCGCTTCATCCGCGAACTGGCGATCTACGAGAAGGCCGAGCATTCGGTGCAGACCGATGAAATCGGCATCGCTGACAGCCTGTTCGGCGCCGACGCCACCGCCCGCGCGCTGATCTGCGAGGCGAACGGCGAAGCCATCGGCTACGCGGTGTACTTCTACAACTATTCCACCTGGCTGGGCCGCAAGGGCATCTACCTCGAAGACCTGTACGTGAGCCTGGAAAAGCGTGGTTCCGGTGCGGGCAAGGCGCTGCTGAAGTACATCGCCCGGCAGGCGGTGGCTGAAGGGTGCGGCCGCTTCGAGTGGTCGGTGCTGGACTGGAACACGCCGGCCATCGAGTTCTACACCGCAGCCGGCGCCAAGCCGCAGGACGAGTGGACGGTGTACCGGCTGGAAGGTGAGGCGCTGCACGATTTCGCCAACGGTTGAGGCGGAATGCATCCACGCATGGCGTGGATCTACTGAAGACGGTGCGTGGGCACAGTAGATCCACGCCATGCGTGGATGCGCCTGGCAGGCAAAAAAAAGCCACGCCAAACACTGGCGTGGCCTTGCTGCATGCGTGGGAGGCTGATCCTGCCTCCATCCGTCGTCCCTGCTATGGCCTTCCATTCTCCGGGTGTTCGGTGACAACCGGATGACATGATGTCGTCAACGACCCTGCCGGGAGTGGCGCAGGCGCACTAGAATGGGCTGATGAAGAGCGATGTCGCTGACCTGCTTGAATCGTGGTTTCAGTTTGCAGCAGAAGATGCGCTGGTGATGGATCTGGAATACATCAATGCTGAGGCGCACGGTAATCTCTGCGCATTCTCTCCGCCGGCGGAGGTGACCCTGGATGTCGAGCAGGTGGTTGCCTTCATTCACAGGGTTGCCGCGCACCGGTCCGCGCAGGTCGCAGGCCACGCAATGACGTTCTACTGCTGGCATGACATGAACGTGCGCCAGCTGCGCCTGAGCCTGGTGTCATCCGTGCACGGTAAGCTGCCATTTGGCTGCCACCACGTCGAGACAACGGATATCCGCAGCGTTGTGCAGCCCATCGTGCTTGATGACTGGAACAACCCTCGATTCATGTGTTTCGAGGGAAGTGATGCGTCTGACGAATTCGACACCGACACCGTCACCGACGAGCCGCTGTATACGCAAGAACATCCCCTGAGGGTCGCAGTCATTGCGCTTGGCTGAACGGTTGCCACCGCCTTTCACTGGCCCCGAACGCGCGGTTGCTAGCCTGTGCCACCTTTCCCTGGAAGCACCGCATGAGCACACCGCGCTGGCGCCTGATCCTCAACGGCAAGTCCGCAGGCAACGACGACCTGCGCGAGGCCGTGGGCCACTGGCGCGACCGTGGCGTGCAGCTGGAAGTGCGGGTGACCTGGGAAGACGGTGACGCCGAGCGCTACGTGGCCGAGGCCATCGACCACGGCGTGGACGTGATCGTGGCGGCCGGTGGCGACGGCACGCTGAGCGCGGTGGCCGAGACGCTGGCGCATCGTGACGAGCCGGCCGGGGCGCTGCCTTCACTGGCGTTGGTGCCGATGGGCACCGCCAACGATTTCGCAACCGCTGCCGGCATTCCGGTGCAGCCGCAGGAGGCCTTCGCACTGATTGCCGGCAGTACGCCGCGTCCGATGGATCTGCTGCGTGTCGATGCCGACGGCAAGCCATGGTGGTGCGCCAACCTCGCCAGCGGCGGCTTCGGTACCCAGGTCACGGTGGAAACCGATGCGGGCTTGAAGAAGATGCTCGGCGGTCTGGCGTATGTCATCACCGGCATCGCCAAGCTCGGGCGCATCGAACCGATCACCGCGCGCCTGAGCGGGCCGGATTTCCAGTGGGAAGGTGGGTTCATCGCGCTGGGTATCGGCAACGGCCGTCAGGCCGGTGGTGGTCAGCAGCTGTGCCCGCAGGCACTGATCGATGACGGCCTGCTGGACGTCACCGTGGTGCCGGAGCTGGACGGCGAAGTCGCCGCCACCCTTGGACAGATGCTGACCGGTGGCAAGGAAGCGGCGCTGGAACGTGTCGCTACACGCGCGCAGCTGGCTTGGCTGCAGATCGACGCACCGCAGCCGCTGACCTTGAACCTGGACGGCGAACCGGTGCAGGCACGCAGCTTCCGCATCGAATGCGTGGCGGGCAGGGTGCGGATGCACCTGCCGGAGGATTGCGTGCTGCTGTCGCGGGGCTAAGAACGCAGGTTACAGCAGCGGAATGTCTTCTTCCTTGCTCGGGAATTTGAATGCCTCGCGCTTCCTGCGGATGTGTTCGGGCATTGGCGGGCGGGGGATGTTGCGTTCGATCAGCCACTGCTGGCATTTCTTCTGCCACGGCAGGTTGTCCGGCGTGGTGATCTCCCAGTAGATGTCCTCAACCATCAATTGCCGAGCAGATCTTCCCGAACTTTCCGATACGTGCTCGGGAATGGTGGGATCTGCACCGTGCTCCAGCAACCAGTATGCGTAGTCGAATGCGCCTCTTCCTGTGTACCAGCTCAGGACGGTGTCGTCTCCCAGGCTTCTGCGGTTGGATCCATTCACGTCTGCGCCGTTCTTGACCAGGGTCTGGACATTCTTCCACTGGTTCCCGCTGATGAAGGCTTGGAAGAGAAGCGTTTCATTGTTGACGTTTCGTGTGTTGGGATCTCCTCCGTGCTTCAGCAGCAGTTCCAGGAACCGAGGATCGTCCATCTTGGCCGCGTAGACCATCGCGTTGTCGAACCTGATCAGTTCTCCATTCATCTGCTTTGACTCACGCGCATTGGGGTCTGCCCCAACGTCGAGCAGCACTTTGAGTCCCTCGATGTTGCGGGCCCGCAGCGGCCATGCGATCAGCGGAATTCCGTCCCGCGTTGAAAACGCCTTGTCCGGGTTGACGCCCTCGTCCTTTACGAGGTGACGTATGGCATCGGCGTCGCCGCTTTCAGCAGCAATGGCCAGCCGTAATGCCGCTCCCTCGAAATAGCCATCGGCACCGTGTGCAGACGTTCCAGAGCACCCTGCCACAAGCAGAAGCGTGATCCATGCCACACTTGTGAGGAATTTTGTCGTCATATTGTGAAAAATGACGGTCATTTTTTTCCTGTCTATTTGCTGATGACGTGACACTAGCAAAAGGTTCTGGTAATCCATAGGTGCCGCGAAACAAGCGGCACTTCAAGGTGCAATGGAGTTTGCCATGAATGGTTCGGAGAGCGAGGCGCGTGCCCGCGCAGTCAATGAGCAGAATATTCTCGTGCAGCAATTGCGCGACAGTGGGAACGAAAAGGAAGCTGAGCGCCTCCAGGAAACGTACCATGCGCGTGAAATGTCAGGACTGGCTGCTGACGTGTATAAGTCAGCGAAGCACGAGGGAAAGCCCCCGGTAGGATGGGTGCGCGCAAGTAGTGATCCCGACGCGCTGCGCGAAGCTGGCATCAACATCTCGGACGCTGAACTCAAGGAAATGCTGCAGCCGAGGAAGTCCGGATTCCGCGCCGAGATCTATATCCCCGACAAGCGCGTCTTCGGTGAGGATGCGAAACCTGTCGTGGTCTACAAGGGGTCCACGGGTGAAATTCTTGACCCGCTGGCGCCCAATGGAAAACGTGAATCCGGCGGCGAGGATTTCCTCAACAACGGTCAGCAGGGCATCGGCATGCGCAGCGATTATTACGATCGCGCGATGGAACTTGCCGTAGCCATGAACCGTCGTCTGCCCGGCGGCTTCGAAATCGCCGGCCACTCCCTCGGCGGCGGCATGGCTTCCGCCGCGTCCGCAGTCACCGGCGCACGTGCCACCACGTTCAACGCCGCCGGCCTGCATCCGGCAACCCCGGCGCGTTATGCCAAGGACAACGGCCTGCCGACCTTCGACACGCAGCAGTCCGTGCACACCTACCAGACCACCGGTGAGGTGCTGAACGATGTGCAGAACGGCATGCACCGCCTGAGCGAGCATCAGCGTCGTGGCTACGGTGTGCTTGCCAACGAACTGGGCATGGTGCTGAAGGATCCGGCCATGCAGAAGGTCGTCGGTGAAAAGCTGCGCGAGATGCTGCCCCCGGGTGCGCAGACCTCCGCTGCACAGTTCATCGAACAACTGGCGAGCCAGCCGGGCCAGCAGGCGCTGCGCGATATTCCGCTCGCGGCAGGGCGCCTCGAGCTGTTGCTTGAGCCCAAGACCCGCGACGCGCACGGGGCACTCGTCGATCGCCCGCACGTGGCGCCGCCCAGCCAGGTGGCGGAACTGGCGGGCCCGCTGTCCACCGTGCTGCATGCCACGGCGTACGGCATGCGCAGCGGTCGCCTGGCCGGCGAGCAGGTCGAACGGGCCGGCGCCGTCACTGCCCATGCGCTGGACAAGGTGGGCGATGGTGTCGAGCGCGTACTGAAGACCGAAGGCATGGTCATCGGCCAGGTGGTGAACATGGGGTCCACCAGCCTGCAGGTGAGCACCCGGGCGACCAGTACGGTGATCGCTTCGGGGCGCGAACTGACCGGCAGCATCGAAGCCACGCTGCACCGCGTCGAATCGCAAACCCGCTCCCATGGCCTGTCCGCACTGTCGTGGGTGGCTGACCGGGTGGGCGCGGACAACGTCGCCGGCCGGCTTGCCAAGCAGGCCGAAGCTGTCCGTGACCACGGCGAGCACCATGCGCAGCACGCGACGAAACAGGCCGTTGCCGACGCCGCAAGCACGCGTGCGGCGGGTGAACGCGTGGCCGCTGCCATCAGCCACGACGGCCAATGGGTGGCCGGCAAGCTGCAGAACGGGTTCGCCACCGCCGGCGCCCATGTCGATCGTGGCTATGACCTGGTGGCGTCCCAGCTGAAGGGCATCACCGCCAAGGCGCCGATTACCCTGTCCACGCTGGGTGGTGCTGCGGTGGGCATCGGGGCTGCCGCAGCGACCCACGTACCGACCGGCAACCTGCCGTTGGACGCAATGAGGCTGCACAACCTCGACAAGTCCGAACGTGTCATCCGCGGCATGATGCCGGCCTTCAGCGAGGCGACTGCCCGCCATGGCATGGATCCGACCGTCATCCCCAGCCTGGATTCGGAACTGATCAAGCAGGAAGCCGCCGCCCGCAAGCTGGTCGAGCAGCACCAGCGGATACAGCATCCGGAGGATGGTCGTCGCGCCGGCGTGGCGGCAGAACCCACTGCGCGCGCGCCCGGCATCAACGACCCTGGTCACACCGACTACCGGTTGTTCAATGGCGCACAGACCGGCGTGCACGCCCTGGATGCCGCCCACAACCGCGTGCCGAACGTGCAGAGCGACCAGCTCGCCGGTGCACTGGCCGTGCAGGCCAAGCGCGAGGGGCTGGAGTCCATTTCCCACGTGGTGCTCAGCGACGATCACCGCCGCGCCTTCGCGGTGGATACGCCCGACCTGAACGCCGCGCACCGCCGCCATGCCCACGTCGAGGTGGCGGCGGGCATGGCCCAGCCGCTCAGCGCGAGCACCGCCCAGATTGATGCGATCAACGCCAGTCGCGAGCAGGCGCAGGGGGTGTCGCTGGCCCAGCAGCAGGTGCAGGAGAGCCAGGAACAGGCGTGGCGGATGGGCTAGGGCGAAGACAAACCGCCCGTCGCCAAAGGGTTTCCCTGCGGCCAAAGCTGCGATACAGTCATTGGGTGTCCAGCCTGACGACCCCGCATACCCTTTCTTCCGCACGCCGTTGGTGGCGATGGTGGCCTGTTGCCGTCGTCCGTCCCCATAACGCTGTGTCCCGGAAGGAAAGTCGTCTTGATCTCGCACGCTCAGTTTCAGCAGCAGGCCGCTGAAGGCCACACCCATATTCCCGTTGTCCGCGAAGTGCTGTCCGACCTGGACACGCCGCTTTCGGTCTATCTGAAGCTCGCCGACGGCCCCAATACCTACCTGTTTGAATCCGTCGAAGGCGGCGAGCGCTTTGGTCGTTACTCGATCATCGGCCTGCCGGCACGCCGCGTGTACGCCTTCCACGGCCTCACCCTGACCGTACGCGAGCACGGCGATGTGGTGGAAACCCGTGAGGTGGCCGACCCGTTCGCCGAGGTCGAGGCGCTGCGCAGCGCCCACTCGGTGCCCAAGCTGGAAGGCCTGCCGGGCTTCACAGGTGGCCTGGTCGGCTGGTTCGGCTTCGAATGCATCGGCTACATCGAACCGCGCCTGGCCTCGCCGGCTGGCCGTGACGAACTGGGTACGCCGGACATCCTGCTACTGCACTCCGATGAGCTGGCAGTGTTCGACAACCTGAAGGGCCGGCTGTACCTGATCGTGCATGCCGACCCGCGTGTCGAAGGCGCCTTCGAGCAGGCCCAGGCCCGCCTGGATGCACTGACCGCCAAACTGCGTGCGCCGGGTGCAGGCTATCCGGCACCGCTGACCAGCGACGTGCTGGACGAGTCCGATTTCGTTTCCGGTTTCACCCGCGAGGGCTTCGTCGACGCGGTCCAGCGCAGCAAGGAATACATCCGTGCCGGCGACATCTTCCAGGTGGTGCTCAGCCAGCGCCTGAGCGTGCCGTTCAAGGCGCGCCCGGTGGATGTGTATCGCGCGCTGCGTGCACTGAACCCGTCGCCGTACATGTATTTCCTGGATGTTGGCGACCTGCAGGTGGTCGGCTCCTCGCCGGAAATCCTGGTGCGTCTGCAGGACGGTGAAGTGACCGTGCGCCCGATCGCCGGCACCCGCCCGCGCGGCGCCACGCCGGAGCTGGACCAGGCGCTGGAGGTCGAGCTGCTGGCCGATCCAAAGGAACGCGCCGAGCACCTGATGCTGATCGACCTGGGCCGCAATGACGCCGGCCGCGTGTCCAAGGCCGGCACCGTCGAAGTGGGCGAGCAGTTCGTGATCGAACGCTACAGTCACGTCATGCACATCGTCAGCGAAGTGACCGGGCAGCTGCAGCCGGGCCTGAGCTATGCCGACGTGCTGCGCGCCACCTTCCCGGCCGGTACGGTCAGCGGCGCGCCGAAGATCCGCGCGTTGGAAGTGATCCGCGAGCTGGAACCGATCAAGCGCAATGTCTACGCCGGCAGCATCGGCTACATCGGCTGGCACGGCGATGCCGATACTGCGATCGCGATCCGCACCGCGGTGATCAAGGACGGCCGCCTGTATGTGCAGGCCGGCGCCGGCATCGTCTACGACTCCGACCCGGACAAGGAATGGGACGAGACGATGAACAAGGGCCGCGCGCTGTTCCGCGCCGTCGCCCAGGCCGCCAAGGGCCTGTGAGTTTCCCTGTGCTGTGGCCTGCGCCGCAGCCCCCTTCGCTGTTTCCCTTCAAGACAAGGAGTACCGCATGAAGCTGCTGAGCGTTCTGCTGTGGTCGTCGCTGCTGGCCACGATGGCCCCCTCTGCGTGGGCACAGGCCAACACCATTCCCTCGCAGCCACACCTGCTGGTGAAGGGCGAGGCGCGCCGGCTGGTGATGCCGGACCGGTTCGGCCTGCAGTTGAACATCGAAGAGACCGACATGGATGCCGATGCCGCACGTCGCCGCGTGCAGGACAACGTCGCCCGCGTACTGGCGCTGTTCAAGCAGCACAAAGCGGTGGAGGGCAGCGTGCGCGCGGACAACCTGCGCATCGGCCCCGCCACGCGCTATGAGCAGAGCCGGCAGGTCTTCATCGGTACCCGCGTGTCACGCCAGCTGCGCGCCAGCTTTGCCAGCGTGAAGGCGATGCAGGATGTGCTGGGGGCGCTGAAGGCCAACGAGAACGTACAGGTCAGCAGCCTGGCCCCGACGTACTCGGGCGAGGTGGCGCTGCGCCGTGAACTCAAGGGCGAGGCCGCAGCCAAGACCCGCGAGTCCGCGCAGGGCTTGGCCAAGGCCTACGGCACCCAGCTGCGCGGTCTGTACAGCATTTCCGATGTGGCGCCGAACTTCGCCTACGGAATCCAAGCAGGCAGCTGGCCCAGCAGCGGCGATCTGGTGACGCCGCCTTCGCCGCCCTCGCCCGAGGCGCCGATGAACAGCATTGAGACCACGGGCTCGCGCCTGCCCGAATCCATCGAAGCCGGCCCCATCACCTACACCGAAAACGTGTACGCCATTTTCCTGATAAGCGACGGAACCTGACCATGTTGTGGATGATCGACAACTACGACAGCTTCACCTACAACCTCGTGCAGTACCTGCAGACGCTGGGTGCCGAAGTGAAGGTGGTGCGCAACGATGCGATGAGCGTGGACGAGATCGCCGCGCAGAAACCCGAGCGCATCGTCATCTCGCCCGGCCCATGCACGCCCAACGAAGCGGGCGTGTCGCTGGAGCTGATCCAGCGCCTGGGGCCGACCACGCCGATCCTCGGCGTGTGCCTGGGCCACCAGGGTATCGGCCAGGTCTACGGCGGTACGGTCATCCGTGCCGGCAACATCATGCACGGCAAGACCTCGCCGATCCGGCACGAAGGCAAGGGCGTGTTCGCCGGCCTGCCGGACGGTTACCAAGCCACCCGCTACCACTCGCTGGTGGTGGACAAGAACAGCCTGCCCGATGCGCTGGAAGTGACTGCGTGGACCGAGAACGAGGATGGCTCGATCGAAGAGATCATGGGCCTGCGCCACCGCCAGTTCCCGGTCGAGGGCGTGCAGTTCCATCCCGAATCGATCCTCACCGAACACGGCCACGCCCTGCTGCGAAATTTCCTGCAGCGCCCGGCTGCCTGATCCAAGGAGTATTCCGATGAGCTTCTCCCCCCAGGAAGCCCTGCAACGCACCATCGAGCATCGCGAAATCTTCTTCGACGAAATGGTCGACCTGATGCGGCAGATCATGCGCGGCGACGTCTCGCCGATGATGACCGCCGCCATCCTCACCGGCCTGCGCGTGAAGAAGGAAACCATCGACGAGATCGCCGCCGCCGCAACGGTGATGCGCGAATTCGCGCTGGCCGTGCCGGTCGCCGATACCACCCACCTGGTCGACATCGTCGGCACCGGTGGCGATGGCTCGCATACCTTCAACATCTCCACCTGCGCGATGTTCGTTGCCGCTGCCGCCGGCGCGCGCGTGGCCAAGCACGGCAACCGCAGCGTGTCGTCCAAGTCGGGCAGTGCCGATGCGGTCGAAGCACTGGGCGCGGCGATCGAGCTGCAGCCTGCGCAGGTGGCCGCGGCCATCGAACAGACCGGCATCGGCTTCATGTTCGCGCCGATCCACCACCCGTCGATGAAGGTGGTGGCGCCGGTGCGTCGCGAGATGGGGGTGCGCACCATCTTCAACATCCTCGGTCCGCTGACCAACCCGGCCAATGCGCCGTCGGTGCTGATGGGCGTGTTCCACCCCGATCTGGTGGGCATCCAGGCGCGCGTGCTGCGCGAACTGGGCGCCGAGCGCGCGATGGTGGTGTGGGGCCGCGACAACATGGACGAGATCTCGCTGGGCGCGGGCACCCTGGTGGGTGAGCTGCGCGACGGCAAGGTGCGCGAGTACGAGATCCACCCGGAAGACTTCGGCATCGCCATGTCGGCCAGCCGCAACCTGCGCGTGGATGGCCCGGAACAGTCCATCGCCATGCTGCGTGCGGTGCTCGACAACGAGCCGGGACCGGCGCTGGACATCGTCGCCCTGAATGCGGGCGCGGCGTTGTACGTGGCCGGCGTGGCCAGCGATATCGGCGACGGCCTGGCCCGCGCCCGCGCCGTCATTGCCGATGGCAGCGCCCGTGCCCGCCTGCAGCAGTATGTCGACACCACCCGCGCGCTGGTTGCCTGAGCACGCGGTTCAGCCTGACCCACCCGATGGCCGATAATGGTCGTCCTCACCGCCCCAGCACCGACCCGACGACGATGAGCGATATCCTGCAGACGATCCTGGCCCGCAAGGCCGAAGAAGTAGCCCAGCGCCGCGCCCAGCGACCGCTTGAGGAGCTGCAGGCGGCGCTGGCCGATGCGCCACCGGTGCGCGGTTTCGTGCGCGCGCTGCAGGCTGCCGTCGCCAATGGCGATCCAGCGGTGATTGCCGAAGTGAAGAAGGCCAGCCCGTCCAAGGGCGTGATCCGCCCCGACTTCCGCCCGGCCGACATCGCGGTCAGCTATGAGTTCGGCGGCGCCAGCTGCCTGTCGGTGCTGACCGATGTCGATTTCTTCCAGGGGGCCGACGCCTACCTGCAACAGGCGCGCGAAGCCTGCACGCTGCCGGTGCTGCGCAAGGACTTCGTGATCGACGCCTACCAGGTCGTTGAGGCGCGCGTGCTCGGCGCCGACTGCATCCTGCTGATCGTCGCCGCGCTGGACGACACGCAGCTGGCCACGCTGTCCGAACTGGCGATGTCGCTCGGCATGGACGTGCTGGTGGAAGTGCACGACATCGACGAGCTGGAGCGCGCGCTGCAGGTTCCGGCGCCGATGATCGGCATCAACAACCGCAACCTGCGCACCTTCGAGGTGTCGCTGCAGACCACGCTGGACATGCGCCTGGCCGTGCCGCGTGACCGCCTGCTGGTCACCGAGAGTGGCATTCTCGGCCCGCAGGATGTGGCGCTGATGCGCGATGCCGGCATCCACTCGTTCCTGGTCGGCGAGGCCTTCATGCGCGTGGAAGAGCCGGGCGAGGGTCTGCGTCAGCTATTCTTCGCAGCATGAAAACGTACTATCCAACGCCGCGCGAGGATGCGCCGCTGGTGGTCTTCGACTTCGACCACACCCTGTATGACGGCGATTCGGGTACCCACCTGTTCGCCTCGCTGATCAAGCGCAACCCGCTGCGGATGCTGGCGGCGCTGCTGGTCACCCCGATTGCCGGGCCGATGGTGGCGATGCTGCCGACCCGCCGTGCCGGTATCTCGGTCTACGTCTGGATCGGCAGCTTCGGCCTGCACCGCGCGCGCGAGTTCAACAAGGTGATTGATGCCTACGTGCTGCGCAATGAAGCGCAGATGCGCGCCAAGCTGCTGCCACAGGCGCTGGAGGTGTTTGCCGCGCACCGTGCCAAGGGCGATCGCGTGGTGGTGGCCACCGGCGCACCGCCGGAACTTGCCCGCGCGATCCTGGCCTTCGTCGCCCACCAGGACGTGCCGGTGATCGGCACCGAAGTGGGGCCGCGGCTGGGCGGGGTAGGGCCGACCCGGCACTGCCACAACGAAGAGAAGATGCGCATGCTGCGCGAGCGCGGCTACGGCGACATCGATATCGCGTACTCCGACAGCACTGCCGACCTGCCGCTGCTGCTTGCGGCGAAAGCGCCGGTGGTGGTCAACCCGAAGCCGGCCAAGGTGGAATTCTTCCGCCGCGTGCTGCCGGCCGGCACCCGCATCCTCAACTGGGGTTGCGTGGACCGCGGTGGTGACAAGGCCTGACCCGAGCCTGTTGTAGAGCCGAGATCCTATGTTTGTGGTCAAGCCTGCTGGAAGCAGGCTTGACCCACTTTCAGCATGGCTGGATCAAAGTCCCGACCGCTCTTGAAGACGCCCCAGGCGATCTT
>NZ_JBHZOP010000093.1:0-7063 GCF_042787595.1 Stenotrophomonas sp. YIM B13575
GTCCGGTTGCGGGGGCGTGAGCCGCATGGATGCGGCGACCGAGCTTACATGGACGTACTTGCGGCGTCCCCCGCAACCGGACCCACCCCGCCATCCCACGGAATGCAGGTTTTTGACGTTGACGTTGCCGTTGCTTCGGCAGGTGCAGGGCGCAGCCCTGCCGAACAACCCCCAACCCTCACTTCACTGAACCGATCAGCCATTTCGGCACGGCACTTGCACTAGCTCCAGCAGACACCCCCATCCCTGTTTCTGGAACCGTTGCAGATGTCCCACTCCGTCACTTCGATCCTTTCCCAGATCCGCTCCTACCAGACCCAGGTGGGACAGCCCGCGCTCAACCCGCTGGCCGAAGCGCCGCGTAGCAATGCCCTGCCGGGCACGGCGCTGGATGCGCCGCAGGTCCAGCCTGCCAGCTTCACCGAAACCCTGCGCGGCGCCATCGCCGGCGTCAACGACGCGCAACAGAAATCCGGCGCCCTCGCCAAGGCCTTCGAACTGGGTGAACCCGGCGCCGACCTGGCCAAGGTGATGGTCGCCTCGCAGCAGTCCCAGATCGCCTTCCGCGCCACCGTGGAAGTCCGCAACCGTCTCGTCCAGGCCTACCAGGACGTGATGAACATGCCGCTGTAAGGATAGAACCGCATGGCCCTGTCGCTCTCCAAGGAATCCCTGAACGCCGAAAAGGCGGGCCAGTGGTTCGACCGGCTGCAAAGCCTGCAGATCACCCGTCGGCTCGGACTGATGGCGATGATCGCCGTGGCCGTGGCGGCCGGGCTGTTCGTGTTCTTCTGGTCGCAGAAGCCGGGCATGGTGCCGCTGTACACCGGCCTGGACCAGAAGGCGACCGCTGAAGCGACCGACCTGCTGCGTGCCGCACAGATTCCGTTCCAGCTGGACCCGGCCACCGGCGGCATCACCGTGCCGGAAAAGAACCTGCACGATGCCCGCCTGAAACTGGCGGGCTCGGGCCTGACCGACAGCGGCAAGCTCGGCTTTGAACTGATGGAACGCGACCCGGGTTTCGGCGTCAGCCAGTTCGTGGAAAGCGCGCGCTACCAGCACGCGCTGGAAACCGAGCTGTCGCGCACCATCAACACGCTGCGCCCGGTGCGAGACTCACGCGTGCACCTGGCCATTCCCAAGCCCAGCGCGTTCACCCGCCAGCGTGACGTGGCCAGTGCCTCGGTCACCCTGGAACTGCGCGGCGGCCAGCAGCTGGAACGCAGCCAGGTCGATGCGATCGTGCACATGGTGGCTGCCGCCATTCCCGATCTGGCGCCGGAACGGGTCACCGTGGTCGACCAGAGCGGGCGCATGCTCAGCGTCAGTGACCCGAACAGCGAAGCAGCGGTCAACGCTGCCCAGTTCGAACAGGTGCGCCGCCAGGAAACCTCGTTCAACCAGCGCATCCGCGAACTGCTGGAACCGATGACCGGTCCCGGCCGGGTCAATCCGGAAGTCAGCGTGGACATGGACTTCTCGGTGACCGAAGAAGCGCGCGAGCTCTACAACGGCGAGCCGCAGAAGCTGCGCAGCGAGCAGATGAGCGAGAACAGCAGCAGCACGCCGGGCCCGCAGGGCGTACCGGGTGCCACCAGCAACAGCCCGCCGGGCCAGGCCGCGGCACCGGCGACCGCGCAGGCGCCAACCGAAAGCAGCAAGAACGCGACCCGCAACTACGAGCTGGACCGTACCCTGCAGCACACCCGGCAGCCGGCCGGCCGCATCAAGCGCGTATCGGTCGCCGTACTGGTGGACAACGTGCCGCGCGCCGGCGCCAACGGCAAGGTTGCACCGCAGCCGCTGTCGGCGGCCGAACTGACCCGGGTCGAGGCACTGGTCAAGCAGGCCGTCGGCTTCAGTGCCGAGCGCGGCGACACCGTGTCGGTGATGAATGCCCCGTTCGTGCGTGATACCACGCCGGTGGAAGGCCCGGCCTGGTGGGAACTGCCGTGGGTGCACGATGCCGGCCGCATGCTGCTGGGTGCGCTGGTGGTGATGGCGCTGCTGTTCGGCGTGCTGCGCCCGGCACTGCGCGGCATCACCGGGCAGAACCGCAAGAACGAAGAACTGGCGCTGGAGCCGCATACCGCGGACGTGCAGCTGGTCGATGACGATGGCACCCCGCTGCCGGCGCTGGGCGCCGACCGGGCAAGCCTGGGCGGGCCGGAAGCTCTGGCCCTGCCGGTGGATTCTTATGAGGAACGACTGCGGATGGCGCGTGAAGCCGTGAAGACCGACTCCAAGCGCGTGGCCCAGGTGGTCAAGGGCTGGGTGGCCAATGACTGAGGTCGCTCCCCTGACCGGCGTGCAGCGCGCCGCCGTCCTGCTGCTGTCGCTGGGTGAACTGGACGCGGCCGAAGTGCTGCGCCACATGGAGCCGAAGGAGGTGCAGAAGATCGGCATCGCCATGGCCACCATGTCCGACATCACCCGCGAACAGGTGGAACGGGTGATGGACCAGTTCAGCCAGGAACTGGGCTCGAAGACCTCGCTGGGCGTGGGCTCGGACGACTACATCCGCAACATGCTGGTGCAGGCGCTGGGCAGCGAGAAGGCCGGCAACCTGATCGACCGCATCCTGCTGGGCCGCAATACCACCGGCCTGGATGCACTGAAGTGGATGGACCCGCGTGCGGTGGCCGATCTGGTGCGCAACGAGCACCCGCAGATCATCGCGATCGTGATGGCGCACTTGGAGACCGACCAAGCCGCCGACGCGCTGAAGCTGCTGCCCGACCGCACCCGTGTGGACGTGCTGCTGCGCATCGCCACCCTCGACGGCATTCCGCCCAATGCGCTGAACGAACTCAACGAGATCATGGAACGCCAGTTCGCCGGCAACCAGAACCTG
The DNA here is from genome assembly GCF_042787595.1 of Stenotrophomonas sp. YIM B13575. Taxonomy (NCBI): domain Bacteria; kingdom Pseudomonadati; phylum Pseudomonadota; class Gammaproteobacteria; order Lysobacterales; family Lysobacteraceae; genus Stenotrophomonas; species Stenotrophomonas sp. YIM B13575. Next base: position 2,858 of record NZ_JBHZOP010000093.1, read on the forward strand.
AAGTCGTCCAACATCGGCGGCGTGCAGTGTGCGGCCAACATCCTCAACTTCATGGACAGCGGCCAGGACCAGGCGATCCTGGGCGAGATCGCACGCATCGACGCACCGCTGAGTGGCCGCATCCAGGACCTGATGTTCGTGTTCGACGACCTGGTGGACCTGGACGACCGCGAGATGCAGCTGGTGCTGCGCGAAGTCAGCGGCGAACGACTGGGCCTGGCGCTGCGCGGCGCCGACATCAAGGTGCGCGACAAGATCACCCGCAACATGTCCCAGCGCGCGGCCGAGATCCTGCTGGAAGACATGGAAGCGCGCGGCCCGGTGCGCCTGTCCGACGTGGAAGTGGCGCAGCGCGAGATCCTGGCCATCGTCAAGCGCATGGCCGATGAGGGCACCGTCACCATCGGTGGCAGCGCGGAGGCGATGCTGTGAGCAACGTCGTGCGCTGGCTTGCCCCGGATCTGCTGGCCCAGCCCGAACCGGTGCTGGACCACGACGATGCCTTCGAACTCACCGAGCCGGACCCGGAGCATGAGCCGGAGCCGCCGCTGCAGCTGCCTACCCTGGAAGAAATCCAGGCGATCCAGGACAGCGCCGAGAAAGAAGGTTTCGACCACGGCCATGCCGATGGCTTCAGCCAGGGCCAGGCCGAGGTGCGCCGGCTGGTCGCGCAGATCGAGGGCATCCTCGACAACTTCGGACGGCCGCTGGCGCGCCTGGAAAATGAAGTGGTCGGCGCCCTCGGCGAACTGGCGGTACGCATCGCCGGTGCGCTGGTCGGCCGTGCCTACGAGGCCGATCCGGCGCTGCTGGGGCAACTGGTCGGCGAGGCGATTGACGCCGTAGGCGGCAGCAACCGTGAGGTGGAGGTGCGCCTGCATCCGGATGACATCACCGCCCTCGCCCCGTTGTTGACCCTGTCGCCGCAGCAGCGCCTGGTGCCCGACACCAGCCTGAGCCGTGGTGACCTGCGCGTGCATGCTGAAGCAGTGCGCATCGACGGCACGCTGGAAGCGCGCCTGCGCGGCGCCCTGGATGCCGTGATCCGCCAGACCGGAGCCATCGCATGAACACCGATACCGCCGCGACACCGTCGCCGCCGGCCGACTGGGCCGTTGCCCGCAATCTGCGCCTGGGCAACCGCCTGGACAGCCTGAAGGTCGACACCGCGCACGGCCGCGGGCTGATCCGCGAGGGCGTGTTGCGCCGGGCGGTCGGCCTGACCCTGGAAGCGGTCGGCTGCGAAGCACCGCTCGGCGCCAGCTGCAAGGTGGAAGTGGTCGATGGCGGCTGGGTCGATGCCGAAGTGGTCGGCTTCGCCGGCGAACGCACCTACCTGATGCCCAGCGCCGAACTGCACGGCCTGCTGCCGAATGCGCGGGTGGTGCCATCGGCCCGCCGTGGTGGCGTGGAAGTGGGCGAAGGCCTGCTCGGCCGCGTCATCGACAGCGATGGCGTGCCGTTGGACGGCAAGGGCCCGATCCGCGCGGAAGGCCACGTCGGCATGGCCGGCGTCTCGATCAATCCGCTGGCACGCGAGCCGATCACCCAGCCGTTGGACGTGGGCGTGCGCGCGATCAATGCACTGCTGCCGATCGGCCGTGGCCAGCGTGTCGGCCTGTTCGCCGGTTCCGGCGTCGGCAAGTCGACGCTGCTGGGCATGATGACCCGCTACACCGCCGCCGACGTGATCGTGGTCGGCCTGATCGGTGAGCGTGGCCGCGAAGTGCGCGATTTCGTTGAAAGCACCCTCGGCGAGGAAGGCCTGCGCCGCGCCGTGGTGGTGGCCAGCCCGGCCGACCGTCCGCCGCTGGCCCGCCTGCATGGTGCCTACCGCGCCACCGCCATCGCCGAGTGGTTCCGCGACCAGGGCCTGAACGTCCTGCTGCTGATGGATTCGCTGACCCGCTTCGCCCAGGCGCAGCGCGAGATTGGCCTGTCGGTGGGCGAGCCGCCGACCACCCGCGGCTATCCGCCCTCGGTGTTCGCCAAGCTGCCGGCACTGGTCGAACGTGCAGGCAATGGCGCCAAGGGCCGCGGTTCGATCACCGCCTTCTACACCGTGCTGACCGAGGGCGACGATCCGCAGGATCCGATCGCCGATGCCGCGCGCGCGATCCTCGACGGCCACATCCTGCTCTCGCGCCGCGTGGCCGACAGCGGCCTGTACCCGGCGATCGACGTGGAATCGTCGGTCAGCCGCGTGGTCACGGAAATCGCCGACGAACCGTGGCGCCTGCGCATCCGCAAGCTGAAGCGGCTGGTCTCGGCCTACTCGGCCAACCGCGACCTGATCGCCATCGGCGCCTATCAGCGGGGCAACGACGCGGCGACCGATGAAGCCCTTGAGCGCTGGCCGGAAATCATGGAATTCCTCGGCCAGGATGTCGCCAAGGCCGCAGATCTACCGCACAGCCAGGCGGCGTTGCAGCGCCTGGTGGAACAAGAGAATGAGAGGCTGACATGATCCAGTCCAAGCGCATCGATCCGCTGCTGAAGCGGGCCCAGGAACACGAAGACGCGGTCGCCCGCGACCTGGCCGAGCGCCAGACCGTGCTCGACACCCATCTGTCACGCCTGGACGAACTGCGTCGCTACGCCGAGGAATATGCCTCGCAACAGATGGCCGACGCGCAGATGGCCGCGACCAGCCCGGCGCAGCTGCTGAACCGGCGCGCCTTCCTGGACCGGCTGGACAGCGCGGTGGAACAGCAGCAGCAGACCGTCAACGGCAACCGCGAAAAAGTGGAAGCCGAGCGTGCGCGCCTGATCCTGGCCAGCCGTGACAAGGCGGTGCTGGAACAGCTGGCCGCCAGCTACCGCGCGCAGGAAAAGGTGGTGACCGACCGCCGCGACCAGCGCGAGATGGATGACATCGGCGCACGCCGCGCGCGCCTGGCACAGACCGAAGACCAGGATGATGGCGAGCAGGGAGGCCGGTCGTGATGCCTTCCCCCCTGAGCAGCAACGCCAGCGCACCGACGCCCGGCGGCAGCGGCAATGCCAGCAGTACGCGCACCTCGAGCACTGATTCGGGCAAGGATTTCGGCCAGATGCTGCAGGGCGGCAGCGCGTCGACCGGCACTACCGGCGCGGCGGCCACCGCCAGCAGCCCCGCGAAGCCGGCCAACGCCACGTCAACCTCCGATGGCAATCCGGGCAAGGCGACGCCGCGACCGGCCGACGGCGAAACCGCCGCCACGGACGCCACGACATCGACACCCGCTGTACCGGCAACGTCGGCAGCGGCCGATGACAAGGACGCGCCGGCCAGCGCGGACGACGCGCCCTGGCCACCACTGGGGTTGGCCGGCCTGATGCTGGCCGTGCCCACCGGCGTCGATCCGACACCGGCGCTGCCGCCGCCAACCGCCAGCGATCCCGAAGCGCTGCCGTCCGCTGCACAGGCACTGTCGGCCGCCGCAGTGGCCGCCAACGCGGCACAGGGTGCGGCAGCGCCAGCCACCAATGCATCGGCATCCGCTGCCGGCGACGCTGAGGCCAGCGGCCTGCCGTTGCCCGAGCTGGTGCTGGGTGGCAAGGCATTGGATCGGGCCGAGGATGGCGACAGCCTGCAGATCGGCGACCGCGCGCCGCCGGCGCCGCTGCAGCCCCCGCTGCCCGCCGCCCTGCAGGATCTGAAGGCCGCACTGGCCAGCAATGCCGTCTTCAATGGCGAACCCACACCGAAGCCGGTGCTGGGCGACGATGGTTTCGACCAGGCCATCGGCGCGCGCATCGGCTGGCTGGCTGACCAGAAGATCGGCCATGCCCACATCCGCCTCAACCCGGAAGACCTGGGTCCGGTGGACGTGCGCCTGCAGATGAACGGCGACAAGGTGCATGCCAGCTTCAGCAGCCCGCATGTGGATGTACGCCAGGCGCTGGAAAGCAGCCTGCCGCGCCTGCGTGAACTGCTCGGCGAGCAGGGCTTCCAGCTGGCCCATGCCGATGTCGGCCAGCAGCACAGCGGCGACGGCAATCCGGGCAGCCAGACGGCCGGCGGCGGTCGCGGTGGTGACGGAGAACCGTCACTGGGCGACACCACGGTGTCGGCGTCGCAGCTGATCCGCCAGCGCGGGTTGTTGGACGCTTACGCCTGACAGGCGTGCCAACCAAGGTTGGCACCTACCAAGAGCGGGACGGTTGGCAACCGCCAATCGGTAGCGCCGGGCCATGCCCGGCGGAATGTCGGTAATCCGCCGG
>NZ_JBHZOP010000094.1:0-5533 GCF_042787595.1 Stenotrophomonas sp. YIM B13575
TTGGGGTCGGATCCCTTTCCGTTGGGAAAGGGCTCTGACCCCGGCGCGCATCCTTGGGTCAGAGCCCTTTGCCACGCAAAGGGATCCGACCCCGCCACTCAGGTTCCGCGCGGCTTGGCCCGGTGGGTCGCCGTGGCCGTCCACGGATCGTCCGGCCAAGGGTGGCGCGGGTAACGGCCCTTCATTTCCTTCTTCACCTCGGCGTAGGTGTTCTCCCAGAAATTGCGCAGATCCTGGGTCACCTGCAACGGCCGGCCGCCCGGTGACAGCAGGTGCAGGGTCAGCGGCACCCGGCCATCGGCGATGCGCGGCGTGTCGGCCAGGCCGAACAACTCCTGCAGCTTCACCGCCAGCACCGGCGGCAGCGGCTCGCCGGTTTCACCGTCCAGCGCGTAGGTGATCGGCCGTTCCAGCCCTGACGGTACGGTGATCCGGGTGGGCGCGTGGCGCTCGACCAGCTGCCGCTGCGACCATTCCAGTGGCGCCTTCAACGCTTCGCCGAAACTGGCCTCGTCCAGCGCATCCAGACGTGTCCTGCCAGCGAATGCCGGCTGCAGCCATTGCGCACGGTTGGCCAGCAATGCGGTGTCACTGCAGTCGGGCAGGCCCAGCTCGGGCATCCAGCGCCGCAGCGATTCCACCCGTGCCTGCCACTGGCGCAGACCCTCGGTCCATGGCAATGCCTGCAGGCCGAGCTCGGCAACGGCGTCGGTGAGTGCCTGCGCCGCCAGCTGCGGATCAACCCGGCCAGCCGAACGGCTGTCCATCACGATGCGGTCGAAGCGTGTTTCGCGCAGCGCAACCAGCGCGCGGCGCGTGTCATCCCAGCGCACCACGTCTTCGGTCACGAAGCGGTCGGGCCAGTTCCTGCGCAGATAGCTTTCATCCACCGGTGCGGCGCGCAGCAGCAGCGCATCGCGGGCTTCGAAGCGCAGTTCGCTGGCCACCAGCCACGGTTCGCCACGCAGGTCGCTCAGTTCATGCAGGCGGGCGCTGCGGCCATTGGCCAGCAGGTAACGCAACGGGTCGTTCGGATGCTGGAACGCAATGCGGTCGGGGAAGGCGTGCGCCAGCAGGTCGCCGAGCTCGTGCGCCTCGATGCTGGCCGGTGGCGCGGCCTCACAGCGCAGGCGACGGCGCCACTGTTTGGCAGCAGCGTCGATGGCGGCCAGGCCGCTGCGATTGGCATCGGCCGGCGCACGGCCATTGCGGAAGGCCGCCAGTGCGCGCCAGCGCGCGGCCACTGCATCACCGCCCTGGCGCAATGGGTCGCGGGCTTCCAGCAACGCCGCAAGATCGGCGGTCAAGGCCTGTGCGCGGGCATCGGGTGCGGCCAGCAGCATCGCGGCCATCCGCGGATGGGTGCCCAGCGCCAGCACGCGACGGCCGAGTGCAGTGATCGCGCCGCTGCTGGACAACGCGGCCAGGCGCTGCAGCAGTTCGCGTGCGGCGGCCATCGGCCCGCTCGGTGGCGGGTCAAGGAAGCGCAGGTCACTGCTGCCCCAGGCGGCCAGTTCCAGCGCAAGACCGGCCAGTTCAACCTGGTCGATCTCGGCGCGACGCTGCGGCTCCAGCCGTTGCGACTGCGGCCACAGCCGCCAGGCGACGCCCTCTGCCACACGGCCGGCACGGCCGGCACGCTGGTCGGCCGAGGCCTGCGCGATGGCGACCACGTCCAGGCGGGTGAACCCGCTGTTGGGGTCGTAGCGTGGCTCGCGTGCCTGACCGCTGTCGATGACTACACGCACGCCGGGCAGCGTCACCGAGGACTCGGCCACGTTGGTAGCCAGTACCACGCGGCGGCGGCCGTCGCTGGCGGCCTGCAGCACGCGCGCCTGCTGTTCCACCGGCAGCTCACCGTGCAGGGCCAGCACGTCCACCGCAGCGCCATCAAGACTGTCCTGCAGGCCGGCCTGCACGCGCGCGATCTCACGCTGGCCGGGCAGGAACACCAGCAGGTCACCCGGGTGCTCGGCCAGCGCCTGCTGCACGGCACGCCGCACCTGCAGCTCCAGTGCCTCGTCACGCCGCGCCGGGAAGTGGCTGATCGCCACCGGATAGCTGCGGCCCTCGCTGCTCAACCGCGGTGCATCGAGGAAGCGTGCCAGCCGCTCGCCGTCCAGCGTCGCCGACATCACCAGCAGGCGCAGGTCATCGCGCAGCTGCGATTGCACGTCCAGCGCCAGCGCCAGGCCCAGATCACCACTGAGATGGCGCTCGTGGAATTCATCGAACAGGATCGCGCCGACGGTCTCCAGCATCGGGTCGTCCTGCAGCATCCGGGTCAGGATGCCCTCGGTGACCACCTCGATGCGCGTGCGCGCCGATACCTTGTTCTCGAAACGGATGCGGTAGCCGACGGTGCCGCCGACCTCTTCGCCGAGCTGGCGCGCCATGAACATCGCGGCACTGCGCGCGGCCACCCGGCGCGGTTCCAGCAGGATGATCCTGCGGCCCTGCAGCCACGGCGCATCGAGCAGCGCCAACGGCACCTGGGTGGTCTTGCCGGCGCCGGGTGGGGCTTCCAGCACCAGCCGCGGGTGCGCGGCCAGGTGCTGCTGGATCTGCGGCAGCAGCGGAGAAATGGGGAATTGCGGGGCGTTCATGTGCAAAGGATAAGGGGCCATGACGGGCACGGGTACAATGCGCGGGTTTTCCTGCCCCTGCTGCCCCCATGCATCTGATCGATATCGGCGCCAACCTGACCCACGACTCCTTCGACCGCGACCGCGAGGCCGTGCTGGACCGCGCACGGCAGGCCGGTGTGGTGCAGATGATCATCACCGGTGCCAGCCGCGAGCACTCGCCGCTGGCCCTGCAGCTGGCGCAGCAGCACCCGGGGTTCCTGTACGCCACCGCCGGCGTGCACCCGCACCACGCGGTGGAGTACACCGACGAGTGCGATGCGGAGATGCGCGCGCTGCACGCCCATGCCGAGGTGGTGGCGGTGGGTGAGTGCGGGCTCGACTATTTCCGCGATTTCTCGCCGCGCCCGGCGCAGCACCGCGCGTTCGAGCGCCAGCTGCAGCTGGCTGCGGACAACGGAAAACCGTTGTTCCTGCACCAGCGCGACGCGCATGCCGATTTCATGGCGCAGATGAAGAACTTCGAAGGCCGCATCGGTCCGGCCGTGGTGCACTGCTTCACCGGCGAGCGCCAGGAGCTGTTCGATTACCTGGACCAGGACTGGTACATCGGCATCACCGGCTGGCTGTGCGACGAGCGCCGCGGTGGGCACCTGCGCGAGCTGGTGAAGAACATTCCGGCCAACCGGTTGATGATCGAGACCGACGCACCGTATCTGCTGCCGCGTACTTTGAAGCCGATGCCGAAGGACCGCCGCAACGAACCGGTGTTCCTGTCGCACATCGTGGAAGAGCTGGCGCGGGACCGTGGCGAGGATGTGCAGACCACGGCGGCGAACGCCACGGCCGCGACGCGTGCGTTCTTCCGCCTGCCCGACGCTGCCTGATCGGCACTACCCGTCAGCCGGGAACGCCCGGATCCGGTAGCGCCGGGCCATGCCCGGCGAGCGAAGCGGCAAGATCCGTCAGCCCTTCCCGATACGTTGGAAACCGCGGCGTCCAGCCCAGCGCTTGGCGCGTGCCGCGGCTGTCGATGCGCTTGTTGCTCTGGTAGAAGCGCCGCAACGTCGCGCTGAGCGCTGGATCATCCCAGGCCACTGCGGGCGGCAGGGCAAAGCCCCCCAGCTGCGCGGCGAAGGCCAGTACATCCTGCGACGGCGCCGGCTCGTCATCGCTCGGCAGATACAGCGCATTGGCCATGGGGCGGCGCATCGCGGCGATCACCACCGTTGCCAGGTCTTCCACATGCAGGCGATTGAACGCGAGCCCCGGGCGCACCACGTGCCGCGCGCGGCCCTGCGCCAGCTGCAGCAGCGCATTGCGCCCAGGCCCATAGAGGCCCGGCAGGCGGAACACGGCCGAGGCGATGCCGCGCGCCTCCGCCAGCGCACGCCACTGCGCTTCGGCGAGTTGTCGCTGCATGCCCACGGGTTCTGTGGCATCGGCAACGCTGCTCTCGTCGATCCAGCCACCGTCGCGGTCGCCGTAGACCGAGGTCGATGACAGGTAGCCGAGCCATCGCAATGAATCGCTGTCGCGCAGCGCGGCATGCAGCAGTCGCAGTGCCGGGTCGCCCTCGGCATCGGGTGGCACGCTGCACAGCACCGCGTCTGCGTGTGCGATGGCATCGAGCAGGGTGGGTGACAGCGCAGCGTCGGCCTGCAGTTGATGGCGCTGCAGGCCATCGTCAGGTGCTGACGCCGGATCGCGCACCGTGCCTTCCACCCGCACGCCTTGGGCCTGAAGGTGCGCGGCCAACACGCGCCCACTCCAGCCCATGCCGAGGATCAGTACGCGCTTCGGCAACGGGCCAGGCAGGTTCATCGGATCACGCCGCGCGCTGGGCCTGATAGGCCTGCAGGCTGCTGTAGGCCACCTGCAGCAGCAACGCTTCCTGGCCCGCGGCGCGCGCACGCGCCAGCATGTCGCCAACGATCTGCGCGGCTTCCACCTGCTGGCCCGCTTCCAGGTCGCGCAGCATCGACGCCTTCAACGCCGAACCGGCCTGGGTCAGGGTGCTGTGCGCGGTGTCCTGCGCAGCCTGCGGCACCGGTTCGCCCGCGGCTTCGGCCACCGCCAGGCATTCGTCGTAGAGCCCACGCACGATGGCGTCGCCGTCATCGGTGGCCATGATGGTGCCGATGTCCGCGCGCAGCAGGCAGGTAGCCGCCGCCAGCGCGGTGAGGAACGTGTACTTGATCCACTGTTCCTGGCCGATGTGTTCGCTGGCCAGATGATCGAGATTCGCCTGTGCACACGCTGCAGCGAATGCCTGCACGCGCGCGGAGACCGCACCGCCATCGCGTTCGCCGAAGGTCAGCTTGGCCGGCTTGCCCAGGTGCAGCACGGCACCATCGGGCGCCTTGGTCGCACTGATGAAGCACAGCCCACCGAGCACTGCATCGCGACCGAAGCGTGCGTCGAGCGCGTTGTAGTGATGCAGGCCGTTGAGGATCGGCAGCACGGTGGTACCCGCACCCACGGCCGGTGCGATGGCATCGATCGAGCTGTCCAGGTCGTAAGCCTTGCAGCTGAGGATCACCAGATCGAACGGTTGTTCCGCAGCCAGCGCAGGCAGAGCTTCAGCGGTGACATGCTGCACCGGGAACGTGGCGTCACCCACCGGGCTGCGCAGCACCAGGCCATCACGATCCAGTTGCGCGGCGCGGGTCGGGCGCACGAGGAAGGTCACGTCCACGCCCGCCTGGGCCAGGCGACCACCGAAGTAACCGCCGGTACCGCCGGCGCCGAGGATCAGGATACGCATTGCACGCTCACCGCAGTTGGGGGATTCACTGCCGTGATTGTGCCGGAGTTCGCGGCCAACGGCTGCGCCCATCGTGGTGGTTTGAAGCACAAGCCGTGTTTGGGTCGGGCGGGGTGGGCTCGCGGGGGACGCCGTGAATACGTCCCTGTAGGCTTGGCCGCCGCATCCATGCGGCGGACAC
>NZ_JBHZOP010000095.1:0-48574 GCF_042787595.1 Stenotrophomonas sp. YIM B13575
CACGACCAACGGTCGTGGCCTACCTGGATGGGCCCGCCTACGCGCGGGCCCCTCTTTTTTGGGGGTGCCATTTGGTGGGTGCCGACCGTTGGTCGGCACGCCAAGCCGTCAGATTTGCTGCGCTGCGGGTTGCACACCCCTCCGTAATTATGGCGTAATTATTTCAACGCCATTCGGAAGTCCGTCGATGAACCCGAGCTGGGACACGCTGGAGCGGGGCCGCCAGGCGCGGCTGGAACGCGCCGCGCCATGGGCCAGGGGCCACGAGGTGGCGGCCGGCGATGTCGCCGAGCTGCTGCACGCGCTGCTGGAGCCGGGTGACAAGGTCTGCCTGGAAGGCAACAACCAGAAGCAGGCCGACTTCCTCGCCCAGACGCTTGCCGACCTCGACCCGGCACGTGTGCATGACCTGCACATGGTGCAGTCGGTGCTGTCGCTGCCCTCGCACCTGGATGTGTTCGAGCGCGGCATCGCCTCCCGGCTGGACTTCTCCTTCTCCGGGCCGCAGTCGGTACGGCTGGCCAACCTGGTGGCCGAGGGACGCATCCAGATCGGTGCCATCCACACCTACCTGGAACTGTTCGGCCGCTACTTCATCGACCTCACCCCGCGCGTGGCGCTGGTCGCGGCGCAGGCCGCCGACCGCCACGGTAATCTCTACACCGGCCCGAATACCGAAGACACCCCGGTGATCGTCGAAGCCACCGCATTCGGTGGCGGCATCGTCATCGCCCAGGTCAACGAGATCGTCGACACCCTCCCCCGCGTCGACATTCCTGCCGACTGGGTCAACTTCGTGGTGCAGGCGCCGCGCCCGAACCATATCGAACCGCTGTTCACCCGCGACCCGGCACAGATCTCCGAGATCCAGGTGCTGATGGCGATGATGGCGATCAAGGGCATCTACGCCGAGTACGGGGTGAACCGCCTCAACCACGGCATCGGTTTCGATACCGCGGCGATCGAACTGCTGCTGCCGACCTATGCCGAATCGTTGGGGCTGAAGGGAAAGATCTGCCAGCACTGGGCGCTCAATCCGCACCCGGCGCTGATTCCGGCCATCGAATCGGGCTTCGTCAAATCGGTGCACTCGTTCGGCTCGGAACTGGGCATGGAGAAGTACATCGCCGCGCGCGGGGATGTGTTCTTCACCGGCGCCGACGGTTCGATGCGCTCCAACCGTGCGTTCTCGCAGACTGCAGGACTGTATGCCTGCGACATGTTCATCGGCTCCACGTTGCAGATCGACCTGCAGGGCAACAGTTCCACCGCCACCCGCGACCGTATCGCCGGCTTTGGTGGCGCGCCCAACATGGGCTCGGATGCACGCGGCCGCCGCCATGCCAGCGACGCCTGGCTCAAGGCGGGCCAGCAGGCCGCGCGGCCGGGCGAAATGCCGCGTGGGCGCAAGCTGGTGGTGCAGATGGTGGAAACCTTCCGCGAGCACATGGCGCCGGCCTTCGTCGACCGCCTGGATGCCTGGGAACTGGCCGAACGCGCGGCCATGCCGCTGCCGCCGGTGATGATCTACGGCGACGACGTCAGCCATGTGCTGACCGAGGAAGGCATCGCCAACCTGCTGCTGTGCCGCAGCCCGGAAGAGCGCGAGCAGGCGATCCGCGGCGTGGCCGGCTACACCGCCGTGGGCAGGGGCCGCGATCGCGCGATGGTGGAAAACCTGCGCGACCGTGGAGTGATCCGGCGCCCGGGCGATCTCGGCATCAACGTGCGCGATGCCAGCCGCGATCTTCTTGCCGCGCGTTCGGTGAAAGACCTGGTGCGCTGGTCCGGCGGTCTGTACGACCCGCCCAAGCGCTTCCGCAACTGGTAAGGGGCACGCCATGGAAACCCTCGACTATCGATTCGACGGCACGACGCCTGTGCGCTTCCCCACCGATGCCGTGCTGGTGGGCGTACTGGCCTCGGGCAACCTGGAAATCCTGCTGGAACCGGCCGACCTGGACGGTGCGATGACGGTGCGCATCATCACCGCCGCGCGTGGCTTCGGCACGGTATGGCAGGCGGTGATCGCCGACTTCGCGCAGCGTCACCCCCTGCGCGATGTACGCGTGTCGATCAACGATGCCGGCGCCACACCGGCGGTGGTCAGCCTGCGCCTGGACCAGGCGGTTGAGACCCTGCATGCCGGAGGCCAGCCATGACGCTCGCACAGCGCAGCAGCTACTACGAAGCCGATGCCCGCGCGCGCATCGCCGGGCTGCTCGATGCAGGATCGTTCCACGAATTTCTCGGCCCTGCCCGACGCGCCATAAGTCCGCACCTCGCGCAGCTGGACCAACCGGCCGCCTTCGACGATGGCATCGTCGTCGGCGAAGGACGCCTGCGCGGCAAGCGCGTCCTGGTGGCCGCGCAGCAGGGGGAATTCATGGGCGGCGGCGTGGGCGAGGTGCATGGCGCCAAGCTGACCGGCCTGCTGCGCCGTGCGGCAGCCACCCATCCCGATGGCGTGCTGCTGCTGCTCGATACCGGTGGTGTGCGCCTGCACGAAGCCAACGCCGGCCTGATCGCCATTTCCGAAATCATGCGTGCCGCCCTGGGTGCGCGGGCCGCTGGCGTCCCGGTCGTGGCGCTGATCGGCAGTGGCAACGGCGCCTTCGGTGGCATGGGCATCGTCGCCCGCTGCTGCAGCACAGTGATCATGTCCGAGGAGGGACGGCTGTCGCTGTCTGGCCCGGAGGTGATCGAGACCGTGCGCGGCGTGGAGGAATTCGATTCGCGCGACCGCGCACTGGTGTGGCGGGTGACCGGTGGCAAGCACCGCTACCTGATCGACCAGGCGCAGGTACTGGTGCCCGATGCGATCAGCGCGTTTGCGCAGGCAGCCTTTGATGCACTGCAGCCAGACACCGCCAGTGCCGACCCCGACGCGGCGCTGGCCGCGTTGCAGGCACGCCACGCCGCATTGAAAGCGCGCGTGGCGGCATGGGGCGACTGCAACGATGGACTGCAGATCTGGGCACGCCAGGGCATTGCGGAGCCAGAACGCCTGGCACTGCTGGAAACCGATGCCTTCCTTGCCGCCACCGCGCACCGGAGCCTGCCATGAGCCTGCCATTGAATACGCTGCTGGACGCGCTGTTCCCGCGTGGCCACGCAATCACGGTGAACGACTCGGTACTGACCGGAACAGCGACCACCGACGACGGCGAGGTGACCGTGATCGGCACCACCGACAAGATCGAAGTGGGCGTTGACCATGCGCTGGTGCTGGCCGACACCGTGCTGGCCAGCACCGCTGCACATCCGCAGCGTCCGATCGTGATGCTGGTCGATACCGCCGGCCAGCGCCTGGCGCGCCGCGATGAACTGCTGGGCATCAACGGCTACTTCGCCCACCTCGCACAGACCCTGGACCTGGCCCGCCGTCGTGGTGCGCGCCTGGTCACGCTGGTCTACGGCGAATCGGTCAGCGGTGGCTTCCTGTCGTTCGGGTTGATGGCCGACCACATCCATGCCCTGCCCGATGCGCAGGTGCGAGTGATGGACCTGCGCGCGATGGCACGGGTGACCAAGCAGCCGTTGGAAAAACTGCAGGCGCTGAGCCTTACCTCGCCAGTGTTCGCGCCGGGCGTGGAGAACTATGTGACGATGGGCGCGGTGCAATCGCTGTGGGAGGGCGAGCTGGCCCATCACCTGCTGGACGCACTGCGTGCACCCGCCGACGGTGACCATCGCGCTGCGCTGGGTGCCGAACGCGGTGGCCGCACATTGGCTGCGCAGGTGGCCGCCGCCGTGAGCCAGGGCAATGCCTGAGCGGCCTGCCCGGCACACGCTGGTCTGGCTGTCGGCCGACGCCGATTGGCGCGCAGACCTGCCCACGCACGAGCCGCGCCTTGCCGCATGGCTGGCGCAGGGCTTCCCTGCCGTAGTGGCACGTCGTGCGGCGGATGATCCCGATCCGCGCCTGCGACTGGGCGTTCCACTGCCACCGGCCGAAGGCAAGCAGAGGCTGTCGTTGCGCGTACCGCTGCACGACGTCGCTCGCATGCACGCACCGCCGGCATTGAGTGAGCTGCTGGCGGCAGGCGACGCCGTGGTTCCGCAGGCGTGGCAGCAATCGCTTCACGACCTGCAGGCACTGGCCCCGGCCCGTGTGTTCGGCGCCTTCGCCTGGCAATGGCTGACCGCCCTGCCCTACGTGCATGAGCGTTCGGACATCGACCTGCTGTGGCAGGTGACCGATGCCGCGCAGGCCGAGGCGCTGATCGCGCAGTTGCTGGCATGGGAGACGCGCTATCCGCATCGCCTCGATGGCGAGCTGTGCCTGCCCGATGGTGGCGCGGTGAACTGGCGCGAACTTGCCGGCCGCAGTCGCCAGGTGCTGGTGAAGCGCTTGGACGGAGCCGCATTGGAAGCGCGCGATACGCTATTCGCCACGCGCGAGGTAACCGCATGATCGCCGCCCGGCAGCCGTTGCCTGCATGCGGCACGGTGGTCGACAGCGCACGCCTGGGACGGCTGGCCATTGCCAGCCTGCACACCGAGCTGGCCTGCGCCCCGAAACCGGGCCTGGTCACGCCGTTCAACAGTGGCAGCCATGACGACATGGATGCCAGCACCTTCCTGCGCAGCCTGTTCGCCCTGCGCCACTACTTCACTGCGGTGGCCAGGGCCGGTGCCGCGGGTGCCCCCTTCACGGTGCTGCGCGATCACGGCATTGCCGCCGAAACGGCCATGCTGGCCGCCACCGCCGGTATCAACACCCATCGCGGCGCGATCTTCAGCCTTGGCCTACTGGTGGCCGCCGCTGCTGAGCGCAGGCGCGTGCATGGCCATGCTGTATCCGGCGCACAGGTGTGTCTGGCAGTCCAGCAGTGGAACGACGCGCTCATCGCGGCGCCACTGGACCCGCACAGCCCGGGACAACGCGCGCGCGCACGCCATGGGGTCAGAGGCGTACGCGAGCAGGCCGCCGCTGGTTACCCGGTGTTGCGCGAGCTGGCCCTGCCGACCCTGCGCCACGCGCTGCACAGCGGCCTGCCGCGCGACGCCGCGCTGTGCCACACGCTGATGCAGCTGATGGCGCAGGTGGACGATCTGAACCTGCTGCACCGTGGTGGCGCCGAGGGCCTGCGTTGGGCGCAACAACAGGCAACCACCTTCCTTTCCTCGGGCGGGGCCTTCGCGCCGGACTGGCGCATGCGCCTGCAGTCCATGGGCGATGCGTTCGTGATGCGTCGGCTGAGCCCGGGTGGCAGTGCCGATCTGCTGGCCTGCGCCTGGTTCCTGCTGCAGCAGGAGGGCGCATGAGCCTGGCCCTGCTCTGCCCCGGACAAGGTGCGCAGCATCCGGCGATGTTCGACCGCGTGCGTGGCCTCGCCGCTGCACGCGCGGTACTGGACGCGGCGGGCGACGTGCTGGGACGCGACGTGTTCGCTGCCGCAGCCGCCGACGACCGCTTCGACAACACACAGGCGCAACCGCTGTTGTGCGCCGCCAGCATCGCGCAATGGCATGTCCTGCGCGACGCCCTGCCGAGCCCGATCGTGCTGGCCGGGTACAGCATCGGCGAACTGGCGGCGCACGCCATTGCTGGCAGTTTCGATGCCAGCACCTGCCTTTCACTGTCGGCCCAGCGCGCGCGCCTGATGGATGCTGCCAGTCCCGCCGGTGCGGGCATGCAGGCGGTCCTCGGCCTGGATCGACAGACGCTGCAGCCGCTGTGCGACACGCACGGCACGTATGTGGCCATCGCCAACGGCGCAGATCATTTCATCGTTGGCGGCACGCAGCAGGCACTGCAGGCGCTGGCCGCTGCCGCGCACGCGCAGGGCGCGGAGCTCCGCTTGCTGCCGGTGCATGTGCCCGCCCACACGCCACTGCTGTCGGCGGCAGTCGAGCCGTTTGCCACAGCGCTGCAGGCCACCACGTTGCGCGCGCCGCGCGTGCCGCTGCTGGCCGGCATCGACGCACGGCCGGTGCGCGACACCGCAGCGGTGGTGCACACGCTGTCTGCGCAGCTTGCACAGACCATCGAATGGGCACAGGTGATGCGCCAGGCCTTCGAGCGCGGCGCGCGGGTGTTCCTGCAGCTGGGCCCGGGCAACGCACTGGCACGCATGATCGCGCCGGCCTATCCGTGCTGCGAGGTGCGCGCGATCGAGGAATTCCAGAGCCTGGACGGCGTGGCGGCGTGGGTCCGCAGCGCGCTGCAGCGGCTGCAGTAACGGGTTTGAGCAGTACGTAACGCGCAGTACGTAACAGGCCATACCCGGGGATGGCGGGCTTCCATCCGTGCAGTACGCGAATCAGGTGTCTGGGAGGGCGCATGACTCCACAAATTGCAACGATCATCGGTCTGGTGATCATGTTCATCGTCGCCACTGCGATGCCGATCAACATGGGTGCCGTCGCCTTCGCGCTGGCCTTCATCATCGGCGGGCTGTGGGTCGACATGGGGGGCAAGGAGGTCCTCGCCGGCTTCCCGGGCGACCTGTTCCTGACCCTGGTCGGCATCACCTACCTGTTCGCCATCGCGCAGAAGAACGGCACCATCGACCTGCTGGTGCACTGGGCGGTGAAAGCGGTACGCGGCCATATCGTCGCCATCCCGTGGGTGATGTTCGTGATCACCGCGGTGCTGACCGCCTTCGGTGCGCTCGGCCCGGCGGCGGTGGCGATCATCGGCCCGGTCGCACTGCGCTTTGCCAAGCAGTACAACATCAACCCGCTGATGATGGGCCTGCTGGTGATTCATGGTGCGCAGGCGGGTGGCTTCTCGCCGATCAGCGTGTACGGCAGCATCACCAATGGCGTGGTGCAGAAGGCCGGGCTGGAAGTCACCGAGATGGCGGTGTTCCTGACCAGTCTCGGCTTCAACTTCATGATGGCCACGATCTGCTTCTTCGCCTTCGGCGGCATCGCGCTGCTGCGCCGCGGTTCGATCACTGCGGCGGGCAAGGTCGGCACCGCGGAACTGGCGATGGCCGGTGGTCCGCAGGCCTCGTCGCGGCAGTTCGCCATCGAAGGTCACGGTGCGCTGGTCGCGGCCGGTGGTGGCACCCTGTCCAACGATCCGGTGGCACTGGATGCGGTGGGCCTGACCCGCGAGCGGTTGTTCACCCTGATCGGCCTGCTCGGCCTGGGCGTGGCCGCACTGATTTACAACCTCAACGTCGGCCTGGTCTCGATCACCGTGGCGGTGGTGCTGGCACTGCTGTCGCCGCAGAGCCAGAAGGGTGCGGTGGATGGCATCAGCTGGTCCACCGTGCTGCTGATCTGCGGCGTGGTCACCTACATCGGCGTACTCGAACATGCCGGTGCCGTCGACTTCATCGGCCACGGGGTTTCCAGCATCGGCATCCCGCTGCTGGGCGCGCTGCTGGTCTGCTACGTGGGGGGCATCGTCTCCGCATTCGCCTCGTCGGCAGCGGTGCTGGGTGCCACCATTCCGCTGGCCGTGCCGTTCCTGATGCAGGGCCATCTCAGCGCCGCTGGCGTGATCTGTGCGCTGGCCGTGTCCTCCACCATCGTCGATGTCAGTCCGTTCTCGACCAACGGCGCATTGGTAGTGGCCTCGGCCGCGAAGGAAGAACGCGAAACGCTGTTCCGCCGCTTCCTTGTCTACAGCGGCCTGGTGGTGGCATTCGGTCCGCTGCTGGCCTGGCTGGTGTTCGTGGTGCCGGGCTGGATGTAAATGCCTGCGGTAGTGCCGGTCGCTGGCCGGCACTACCTGGCGTTACACTTTGTGCATGGCCATTGCTCCCGCTCCGCGTACTCCGAAGAAGCGCGCCCCTCTGTACGAAGAGGTGGCCGAGCACGTGCGCGAGCGGATCTACGACTACCGCCTGCCCCCGGGCGAGTGGATCGACGAGCCGGCGTTGTGCGAGGAACTGGGTATCAGCCGCACGCCGCTGCGTGAAGCGCTGAAACTGCTCGCCGCCGAAGGCCTCGTGCAGATCGATGCCGGACGAGGCGCGCGGGTGACCCGGCTGACACTGGAAGACCTCAACCAGCTGTTCCCGGTGATGGCGATGCTGGAAGGCCGCTGTGCGCATGAAGCGGTCAAGCACATCGACGACGCCGGCGTGCAGCAGCTGGAAGAACTGCACGCGGCGATGGAAACGGCCGCCGCAGACGGCAACATCGCCGAGTACTATCGCAACAACTACCTCATCCACGAGACGGTGCAGCATTACGCCGGCAATCCGTGGCTGATCCGCATCACCCACGACCTGCACCGCATCCTGAAGATGCATCGCGGGCGCCAGCTGCTGGCACCGGGGCGCACCGCGCAGTCGCTGGCCGAACACCGCGAACTGATGGAGTGCTTCCGCCAGCGCGATGCCGCGGCCGCCGAACGCACGATGGAACGGCACCTGCTCAGCCAGGGCCAGGCCTTGGCCGCGTATGTGGCGAGCGGGGGATTGTTGAACGTGCCTGCGCCGTTGCCGACCGAAGGCGGGAGCTGAGTTCATGGGGTTGCCGGCCGCTGGCCGGCAACCTGGAACCTCGCGTCAATCACCGCCGCCGCAGCTGCCTCCGTCACCACCGCCACCGCTGTCGCCGCTGCCGCAGTCCGAGCTGCTGTAGCTGTGGTGGCTGTTGCTGTCGCCGGAATAGCCGCCGGAGAAATCGGCGGACCCACTGCCACTGCCATCGCCCCGTGCGGGTGAGCCATCGGCAGTAGCCATTGCCATGCATACGATCGCGCCGACCAGCGGCAGCAGCCACACCACCAGCAGCTGCCCGGCGCGGCTGCTGACGGGAAGGTCGTCGCGCCCCAGCACCACGAAGCTGGCCACCAGGTTCAGCCCCAGCACCAGGGCAATCAGGACGAGGGTCACAGCCAGCATGGCGCAGCTCCTTGCGACGGGTTCGGGCCCGCAGACGATACCACCGCCGCCAGTTCGCCCTGCCTGTCATGAAGATGGGACAATGTAGGGCGCGCCGGCCTGCCCTCGGGGCCGCCGGCCCCCCTGCACCACACGGAAGAAGAAGAACAACAACATGCTGAAAGTCATTTTCGATACCGACCCGGGCGTCGACGACGCGCTGGCGCTGCTGTACCTGCACAAGCACCCGCAGATCGACCTGATCGGCGTCACCACCACCTTCGGCAATGCCTCGGTGGCGTCGACCACGCACAATGCGCTGTACCTGAAGCAGGCCTGGGGCCTGTCCGCGCCGGTCGCGCGCGGCGCTGAAGGCCCGCTGCAGCCCGAAGCCACCCCGGAAGCCTGGCCGGTGCACATCCATGGTCACAACGGCCTGGGCAACCACCCGGTGCCGGACGCTCTGGATGTGGCCGCTGATGCGCGCCCGGCCCACCAGCTGATCATCGACCTGGTGCGCGCCCATCCGGGCGAAGTGACCCTGGTGGCGGTCGGCCGCATGACCAACCTGGCGCTGGCCCTGCAGCAGGCCCCGGACATCGCCGGCCTGGTGCGTGGCGTGGTGCTGATGGGCGGTGCGTTCCACGTCAACGGCAACATCACTCCGGCGGCCGAAGCCAACATCTGGGGCGACGCCGAAGCGGCTGACATCGTCTTCACTGCCCATTGGCCGGTCACCGCCATCGGCCTGGACGTGACCACCCGCGTGGAGATGAACCGCGACGGTCTGGACAAGCTGGCCGCGATCGGTGGCGCCGATGCCGAACTGGTCCGCGCCCTGTCGCAGGACTACGTCGACTTCTACCTGCAGGCCGGCCACAAGGGCATGGTCGTGCACGACTGCTGCGCCTGCATCGCCCTGACCCGCCCGGAGCTGTTCCAGTTCGAGCGCGCCAGCGTGCGCGTGGCCACCGACGGCGTCGCCCGTGGCATGACCATTCCCAAGCCGGAAGGTATGGGCTTCGGCCCCAGCGTGTGGGACGGCCACGTGCTGCAGTCGATTGCCATTGGCGTTGATGCGGCCGCAGTGCTGGCCGACATCGAGCAGACCCTGAAGGTCTAAGCGCTCACTGCCCGCCCCGGGACACGGGGCGGGTCTTCGGCACGGTCTCCGGCAGCGTCCACAGCACCGGCAGCACCAGCACCGCCACCAGCGCGATCATCGCCCCCGGCGCCGCCGCCCAACCGCTGCGCTCGACCCACCATTGCGCCAGCCACGGCGTCGCCCCGCCGAACACTGCGGTGGCCATGGTTACCCCCAACGCCAGTCCACTGACCCGGCCCTCGCCCGGGAACTGTTCTGCCGTGGCCGGTGCCGCCACGGCACTGATGCCGCCGGCCACGCAGGCCAGCACCACCGCTGCGAGCACGATGCCCAACGGCGCGGCGGACGCCATCCAGCCGAACATCGACAGCGGCAGCAGCGCCGCCAGCACCGTCAGCCCCAGCAACAGCGGACGCCGCCCGAAGCGGTCGGACAACGCGCCGCACAGCGGGGTGATCGCGATCACCGCCACCGCTGCAATGGTCGACAGCCACAGCGCATCGCCTTCGTCATGTCCCTGCGCGTGCAGGAACGCCGGCACATAGGTGATGCCCACGTAGTAGGTGATCGACCCCAGCGCGGAAATCGCAAACGTGCGCGCCACCGCACCCGGGTGGTTGCGCAGGACATGCCGCAGCGGCGTGGCCGGAATGCTGCCCTCGCACCGCTGCCGTTCGAACTCCGGCGATTCGTGCATGCCCGAACGCGCGATCAGGATCACCAGTGCCAGCGCCGCGCCGAAGAAGAACGGGATCCGCCAGCCCCAGCTGTCCAGCTGCGGCGCAGGCAACAGCGCCACGGTGAGCGCGGAGATCGCCACCGCCAGCAGCGCGCCCACTTCACTGGCCGCCGAGGCCAACGAAGTGACCAGGCCGCGTCGTCGCGCCGGCGCGCTTTCCAGCAGATAGGCGACCACGCCGGTGTATTCGCCGCCCACCGAGAATGCCATCACGCAGCGCAGGATCAACAGCAGCACGCCAGCCGTCGCGCCGGCGGTCGCTGCCGTCGGCAGCAACGCGGTGGCCAGCATGGCCGCCGCCATCAGCGCCATCGAGGCCAGCAGCATCCAGCGCCGGCCGAGCCGGTCGCCCAGGTGGCCGAAGCACAGCGCACCGAGCGGACGCATCAGGTAGGACACCGCGAAGCCGGCCAGGGCGACCAGCATCGCCTCCTGCCCGCCGCCAAAGAACACCCGCGACAGCACCGTGGCGAAGTACAGGTACAGGGTGAAGTCGTACCACTCCACTACCGTGGAGAGGCCGGCCACCCACATCGAGCGCTGCCGCCCCGCCGTCATTGCGTGCTTTCCTTCATGGCCAAAGGGTGTCATGGCGGCAGTGACGAAGCAGTAGATCCACGCCATGCGTGGATGCTCGCCCTCCCTGGCAAACGGGGTCGGAGCCCTTTGCTATTCGCAAAGGGATCCGACCCCACTCTGTCACCGCGCCCGGCGCAGGGTGATCAACGTGATCTCCGACGGCACGCCGATGCGGGCCGGGAATCCCGCCCACAGGCCGGCGCCGTTGCTCACGTACAGCGTCATGCCATCCACCGTGTAGCGGCCGGAAACGAAGCCGCCGTTGGCGCGCTTCACCAGCTGGTTCATGCCGATGATCTGGCCACCATGGGTGTGCCCGGAAAGCTGCAGCTTCACCCCGCGTGCAGCCGCTTCGCGTGCATTGCGCGGCCGATGGTCGAGCAGGATCACCGGCGCGGCAGGATCGGTACCGGCCAGCGCGGCCTCGAGGTCAGGCAGTGGCAGGCCATAGCGCGAGGCCACCGGGTCGGTTACTCCGGCGATGGTCAGCGCGGCATCGCCACGGCGCACCTGGGTGTGGCTGTTTTCCAGCACCTGCATGTGCAGCGCGCGGAACGCCTGCATCCATTCGCTGTACTGCGCGTAGTACTCGTGGTTGCCGGTGATGGCGATCACACCGTCCGGCGCACGCAGGTCAGCCAGTGGGGTGTAATCGTTGCGGCGCGCCTGCACCGTGCCGTCGATCAGGTCGCCGGTGATCACCACCAGGTCAGGTTGCAGTGCATTGCTTTCCGCCACGACCTGGCGCACCCAGTCGCCGGTGAGCAGGCGGCTGGCATGGATATCGGTGAGCTGCAGCACGCGGTAGCCATCGAAGGCCTGCGGCAGGCCGGCGATGGCCACCTCGATCTGGCGCGGCTTGGGTACGGCCATGCCCTGGCTGACACCGAAAGCGCTGAGCAGCAGCGCCAGCACCGCGGCAGACGGGCGCAGCGCCCTGCTGCGCAGTGCAGAGAGGGCGCGCGATGCGCGCAGCAGGCGCGCAGCCAACAGGCTGGCGTCCAGCACCAGCAGCGCCAGGGCCAGCAGCAGCACCGCGGTGGAGCCGGTGGCCAGCGTGGCGATGGCCATCTTCGGAATTTCCGGCGAGGCCATCGTGCCCCAGAAGCTGGCGACGATGCGCAGCTGCACGGCAATGCCGACCAGCAGCGCGGACAGCACCACCTTCAACCAGACAGGCAGGCGCAACGGCCAGAACAGGCGCCAGGCCACATACAGGCCCATCAGAAAACCAATCGTACTCAGCACTACGACAATCCAGAACGGCAAACAGGCCCGCCATGGTGACGGCAGAAGATGGCAATGGATAGAGCCGAGCACGGGCTCGGCTCTACCGTCGTCACGCCTCCGGCAAGCGCTCCACCCGCAATCGTGTGATGCGGCGCTTCTCCATCGCCAGCACGGTGATGCGGATACCGGCCACCTCCAGCGTGTCGTCGATGTCGGGCAGGCGCCCCAGCTGTTCCAGCACCAGCCCGGAGATGGTCATGTAGTCCGGACTGCGCGGCAGCGACACGCCGGCCAGCCGCTGCAGGTCGTCCAGGGTCAGCGCGCCGTCGGCGTCCCAGCAGTCCTCGCCCTGCGCGACCACGCCATAGCGCTCATCCTGGGTGTCGGCGAGGTCACCGGCGATGGCCGCCAGCAGGTCATTGGCGGTCACCAGGCCTTCCACGCTGCCGTACTCGTCCACCGCCACCGCCAGCGGCACCGGGTGCTGGCGGATCAGCTCCAGGGCCTGCAAGGCACTGGCGCTGGACAGCACGTACTGCGGCTCGCGCAGGTTGCCTTCCAGCTGCAACGGCTTGCCCTGCAGCAGGTCGGCCAGCAGGTCGCGGCTCTGCACCACGCCACGCAGGCTGTCCAGGTCCCCTTCGCCCACCAGCATCCGCGTATGCGGCGACGCCACCAGGCGGGCGACCACATCATCGTGACCACGCGCCATGTCGATCCACTGCACGTCGGCACGCACGGTCATCACGCTGGACACCGGGCGGTCAGCCAGGCCCAGCACGCTGCGGATCATCTCGTGCTCGGCCGGCTGCAGGCGTTCTTCGGTACTGCCGCGCTCGTCGGCTTCTTCCTCATCGTGGCCATTGGCCTGGCGCGCGCCCAGCAGGCGCAGCACGGCGTCGGCGGTACGCTGTCGGAACGGCTGGCGCTGCTCGTTGCGCTCGCGGTTGAAACGTATCCACTGGTTGAACGCCTCCACCAGGATCGAGAACGCGATGGCCGCGTACAGGTACCCCTTCGGAATCCTGTAGCCCAGGCCCTCGGCCACCAGGCTGAAACCGATCATCAGCAGGAAGCCCAGGCACAGCACCACCACGGTCGGATGCTTGTTGACGAAGCGGGTCAGCGGCTTGCTGGCCAGCAGCATCAGCGCCATCGCGATGGTCACCGCCGCGTACATCACGCCGAGGTTGTCGACCATGCCGACGGCGGTGATCACCGAGTCCAGCGAGAACACCGCATCGAGCACCACGATCTGCGCCACCACCATTGCGAAGCTGGCATAGACCTTCTTGCCATCTTCGTGATGCTCGCGGCCTTCCAGCCGCTCGTGCAGTTCCATGGTGCCCTTGAACAGCAGGAACAGGCCGCCGCCGAGCAGAATCAGATCGCGGCCGGAGAAACTGTGCTCGAACAGCGTGAGCAGCGGTTCGGTCAGTTTCATGATCCAGGCCAGCGCGGCCAGCAGCACCAGCCGCATCAGCAGCGCCAGTGCCAGGCCGATCACCCGCGCGCGGTCGCGCTGGTGCGGCGGCAGCTTGTCGGCCAGGATCGCGATGAACACCAGGTTGTCGATGCCGAGAACGATCTCCAGCACGACCAGGGTTGCAAGGCCCATCCATATCGAGGGGTCAGCCAACCATTCCATTTCAGGTCCGTTTCGTCAGTAAGGGGAAAGTGGTGCGGTGCAGGTGTGCGGCGAGGCGAAGGTCAATCCGCATCCTGCGCCTGCGTCGGGTCATGCCCGAGCAGGTCGCCGGGGCTGCATTGCAGTTCGCGGCAGATTGCATCGAGCGTGGAAAAGCGGATCGCACGCGCCTTGCCGGTCTTCAGGATCGACAGGTTGGCCAGGGTGATGTCGATGCGCCCGGCCAGCTCGGACAGGGTCATGCCACGTTGCTGCAGCATGCGGTCCAGAGTGATGACGATCGCCATCAGATCACACCGTCCAGATCGTCGCGCATCGCTGCGCCGACGGTGAACACCCGCGCCAGCACGAACAGCATCAGCACCGCGACCAGGCCGGTGATCGACATGCCGCCGCCCACCTCCATCCAGGCGAAGTCCGGTCCCATCCAGCTGGCGTACAGACCGATCACGATCGACAGCACCTCCATCGCCAGCATCAGCCAGGCCATGCGTTGCAGGCGTACGGCGTTGGCATGGGTGAAGGGGCGTTCGTTGGCCGCAGACCGCAGCAGCCGCGCCAGGTGGCGCAGGAACACCAGGCACAGCACCAACAGCGCGACGATGGCGGCCAGGCCTACGCAGAAATGCAGGAACAGATGCGAACCGTGCATGGCCGCCGCCTGCGCATCGTGCACGCTGTCCAGCAGCCAGCTGCGGTCGTAGGCCACCAGCGGGACTGCCAGCAGCGCGGCCAGGATGCCCAGCCAGCACATCGCGCGCACCGCCTGCACGGCGGTCTGGGCCAGGGTGAACAAGCCGCGCGCAGGAAGGGCGCGGGCAGGACGAGCGGTCAAGCAGCCTCCGATGTGGAGCGGCCCTGCCGCCCCGGGGTGTATTTATCGATAAACGATATATCACATCCGCAGGCTGTTGGCTGAATCGCTTCCGCTCCGGCGCCGTTACCGGGCGGGTGCGGATGCCGGCGGCGCGGCCTGTTCGCGCATCGCCTCGCCTGGCGTGGCCGAGGCCATTGCCTGCACTCCCGCCTCGGCGGCCTGCCGGGTGACCAGCCGGAAGCGCACGCGCAGCTTGCTTTCGCCCGGCGTTGCCCAGCCGTACTGGATCGCCACCTGGTCGCCGGACAATGGACCGCGCGAGGGCAGCGAGCGGATCTGCAGTGGCTTCGGTGCAGCCTGCATCAGCCGTGCGAAGCCCTTCTGCACCACCGCCGGGTCGGCCTTCTCGGCATACACGGTGCAGGTGCCATCGTCGGCCCAGCTGACCGCATAGCGGCCACTGGCCAACGGCACCATCCACGCCATGCCCGGCTGGCCCTGCAGCAGCGTAGCGGCCTCGGCCGGCTGCAACGGCGTCAGGCCGTTGGCCTCCATCAGCGACTGCAGGCGCGCCGGTGCACCGATGTGCTGCATGCAGGCGGTGTCGAACAGTTCGCTGAAGGGATCCTGC
The DNA here is from genome assembly GCF_042787595.1 of Stenotrophomonas sp. YIM B13575. Lineage (NCBI taxonomy): Bacteria > Pseudomonadati > Pseudomonadota > Gammaproteobacteria > Lysobacterales > Lysobacteraceae > Stenotrophomonas > Stenotrophomonas sp. YIM B13575. Next base: position 15,545 of record NZ_JBHZOP010000095.1, read on the forward strand.
GCGGGTGTTTTCGGCGCACGCGCGGGCTGGGCCATCACCACGATCGGCAGCAGCAGGCCAGCCATCAGCCAGGGCGCAGGGCGCATCGGAACTCCAGGGAACGGAAAACAGCGGGGAGGATGGCAAAGCCGGGTGGCAGAACGCAACGGGCACGCCCGCGCTTGACATCACCCAGCCCCAGGGAGAACATCAGTTAACGAATTAGTTAACTGGCCCCATGGACCGCATCTTCGAAGCCTTGGCCTCCACCGCACGCCGGCAGATCCTGGCCTACCTCAGCGCCGGCGAGCTCAGCGCGGGCGAGCTGGCCGAGCGCTTCGATTTCAGCAAGCCGGCACTGTCCAGCCACCTGCGCATCCTGGAAGACGCCGGCCTGATCGAACGCGAGAAGCGCGGCCAGTTCGTGTACTTCCGGCAGGTGCCCGACCGCTTGGCCAACACGCTGTTTTCCTGGGCCGCCGAAGTCTGTCCAGTCGGCGGGCCGCTGAAGCGCGAAGCGCGCGCACGCCGCAAGACACCCGCCCGCTGAGGAGCACTGCGATGCCCGGTTCGACCCGCACCAGCCGTTCGTTCCCGAGTATCCAGCTTCCGGCACAGGATGGCGGTGGCCCGGTGGAAGTCACCCTGATCGCGCAGCTCGGCATCGGTGCCGGCGATGCGCTGGTGAGCGATGCCAGCCAGCGCCAGCGCCACCACCCGGCCTTCATCGATGCGCTGGACGAGCCCTCGGCGCGGCTGGGCGGCATGCACCTGCAGCACGGCGATGCGTCATCGCTGTACAGCTTCGTGGTGGGTGCCGGCGGCCATCCCTTCCATCGCCATGCCGGGCCGCGCATGTTCACCGCCATCGCCGGCAGTGCAGGTGCCGAACTGCGGTTTGCCAGCGCATCCGATCGGCAGCTGGCGGACGATCCCGCGCATTTCCTGCGGTCACTGCGTCGTGTCCGCATCCCGCCCGATTGCCTGTTCACCGTGCGCTTCGGCGGCGGCGCCTGGCACCAGTTCGCCTCGAACAGTCCTGCTCACCCTGCCCTGTTCGCGCTTTCCTGCCACAGCAATGAGCTGGCCGGGGCCATGAGCGAGCAGGCACGCGTACAAGCACAGGCCAACGCCGCAGACATTCCCAGCCTGACCGAGGTGCTGCCTGCTGCGCACTGGCCTACCGCAACCACACTGGCGGCCACGCCGTTGCTGCAGCTGTCACTGCAGGCAGCAGCACCCAGCCTGCGCGCGCGCCTGTGCGTGCAGACACGCACGTTGCTCGGGCCGCTACGCCGCTTCAGCCTGGAGCCACTGCGCGGATTCGTGGAACGGGCAACGCCGGCGTACCCGGTCTGCAGCAGCGCGGCGCCCACGCAGGGGATGCTCGCCAGCGCACTGCCGCACAGTCACTACAACGACACGACCGTGCTGGCGCTGCACGGCGGGCAGATCAGTCACCGCTCCGCCTCCGCCCTCCTCGCCGACGTACTGGATGGTTTCCTGCGCAATCCGCCAGCGGGCGTCGGCCGCTTGATGGCCCTGCGCAATCGTCTGGTCGCGCCGCTGCGTCTGCGCACCTCGCCGCTGGGTTGCCCGGTGTCGTCATTGCTGTCCACCGACCGCAGCCGCGTCTTCGGCGGGCGTTTCCCGGTGCTGGATGCGCAGGTCGATGCGGAAGACCGGTGTGCCGAAGTGTTGCTCGGCGCAGACGACCGCCATCTTCGCTTCCGCAGCAGCGTGCGCGTGCAGTTCCGCGAGGACGGCCAGGTGGAGATCAGCCTGGGCTCGCGCGTGCAGACGCTCAATGCGTTTGGCCGCGTCTACATGGCCATGATCGACAGCGCGCATCGCCATTACGTGGCCCCGGCACTGCTGCGCCGCGCAGTGGAACATGCGCTGGCACCGGAACTGGCCGCGTGGTCCGGCGCGCCTGCACACTCCTGAGCTGGGGCAGCAATGTGCAGGGGCCCTGTGCGGCCCCCGCGATCAGACCACGATCTCGCCTTCGTCCTCGCCATCCCAGTAATGGATGCGGCTGGCGTGTACGTGGATCAGCACCAGACCCGGCGTATTCACGCCCTGTTCGAACCACCGCTCCAGGTCCTTCACCCAATGCTGGGCCATCGTGGCGCGATCGCGGATCAACGCTGCCCTGCCCTGCACGTGCACGAACAGCGGCGGCTTGCCCAGCAGCGACTTGTTGCCGGTCAGGCCCAGCGCCACGTTCGGGTCGGCGCTGATCTCGCGCACCATGTCGGTGTTTTCCATGGTGAAGAACCAGCTGTCGCCGTCGTAGTCCACATCGCCGTTGTTGCTCATCGGGCGGCCAGCGATCTGGCCGCCGGCGTGGGTCTGCAGCATGGTGAAATCGATGCCGGCCATCTTCTTGGCCAGTTCGGGAAGGGTGAGCGTGGTCATGGACAGTTCCTTCAACAGATGGGTGTCCAGCGTCTGCCCAGCGCGGTGACCGAGGCGTGGATGGCTGCTGTCGGTTTCTTCACGCAGTGGCCGCAGCTGGCATGCCTGCGCGCAACGCAGCCGCGCCGCGGTGACCGTCACTCATCAGCGCGGATAGCGGAACACCAGATCGTCCGGATCGCTGCGCACGGCCGCCCCGTCCAGCACCCCACCAAGGCGAACCGCCACGGCCTGCGAAGCGTGGTTGTCCGCTGCCATGTAGCTCACCAGCGTCGGCAATCCGCGCACCACGAATGCCCAATCACGCAGCGCCGCCGCCGCTTCGCTGGCGAACCCCTGCCCTTCCTGCCCGGCGTACAGCAGCCAGCCCAGTTCCTGTTCCGGGAACAGTGGGCCGTGGTTGATGCCCACCTGGCCGATGCACTCGCCCGTGTCGCGGCGCTCGATCATCAAGGCACCGTGACCGAACAGGTGCCAGCTGGCGAGGTCGTGACAGAACTGTCCCCACGCAGCGACCTCACCGAACGGCCCGCCCATGCCGCGCGCCCGCGGCGAGGCCAGGAACGCGGCATACACCGGGAAGTCGTCCAGGCATTGCGCGCGCAGGCGCAGGCGCGGTGTCTCCAGCAATGGGATGTCGATCATGTGTGCGTCGGTCAGTACACGGCCAGGAAGCCGCAGCCGCGGCGCTGCGGTTGGCCTGCAACCGTCACCTGCACGCTGGCCGATGTATCCACGCCTTCGGCGTTGCGGCAGGGCTCGCGCTTGATCTCAACAATGGTCGGCTGCTTGTCCAACTCACCGTTGAGCACCGTCAACGAACTGGGCGCACCGGCCGGTTGGCCGAGGTAGCGCAGCGTGCCTGCGCTGCTGCGGCCAGCAACGGTGAGCGTGGCATCGTGATTGCCCTTGCCGGTGGAGGCGATCTCGATGGACCAGCCTTCGCCACCACCGGTGAAGGCTGGCACCGGGCTGGCATCGGCGGCGATCGAAGGATGACGCGGCGCATCGGCGCCAGCATCGCGTTGCGGTGCGCTGCTGGCGCAGCCAGCGAACAGGCCCGCCACCAGCGTGGCAGTCACAACGGAACGCAGGGTCATGGCGTACTCCTCCGGCAGACGAGCGGCCAGTCTAGGCAGGAACGCGTGCGCTGGCGATGAACAAGGCCTTCCTCAGCGCGGCGCACGCCCACCCGTGGCCACCTGCACACGGTCGCGGCCAAGTGATTTGGCCGCGTACATGGCCGTGTCGGCGGCACGTACCAGCGCATGCCAGCCGATCGGGTCAAGCGTGCCCTGGGCAACACCGAAGCTGGCGGTGACCCGCAGGATGTCGCTGCTGCTCAGCACGATGTCCTTGCCGCGCAGTGCCACCCGCAGCGACTCGGCCAGCTGCCGTCCACTGGCCAGATCACCGTCGGCCAGCAGCACCAGGAATTCCTCGCCGCCGTAGCGGGCGACGCTGTCGTTGCGGCGCAGGTGGCTGCGCAGCAGCTGCGCCACCTGCACCAGCACATCGTCACCGGCCGCATGGCCCTGCCCATCATTGATCGATTTGAAATGATCCACGTCCAGCAGAATCACCACCGCCTGCGTGCTCCCATCGGCATGCCGCTGTCGCACTCGTTCCTCCAGCGAGCGGCGGTTCAACAGGCCGGTCAGCTGATCGGTATCGGCCAGCTCGCGCAGCTCACGGGTCAATGCCGAGCGCTGGTGCGACTTCGCCCGCAGCACCTCGATGGCATCGAACAGGCGCTGCATTTCCGCCATCGGATGAGTGGCGTGCTGCTCCGCACCCGGCGTATCCGAGGCGATCTGGATCACCTGCGCCTGCGCCTGCAGCAACGGCCGCAGGATCTGTACGTGGGCAATTCGCAGCGCCAGCGCAAGCAGCAGCAACGTCCCCAAGGCAGTGGCGGCCAGCACAGCCAGGCGTACTGCCTCCTTGTTGCGGGTGTGCTCGAAGCGCGCGATCGAAACGCGAAGGTAACCATCGCGCAGCGCTTCCAGCGATTGCAGGGTGGGCACGTAGCGCGCGGTGAACTCGGCCGCCGTCCAGGGGGGCGATACGCCGCGCCGACCATCCTCGATCAGCTGTTCCACCATCGGCAGCGACTGGCCGAAGAACTGGCGGCGCGCCATGTCCCAGTGCCAGGACAGCGTCGGCTCGCTGCGGAACACCGACTCGTGGCTGGCGGCCAACCGCCACAGCTCCAGCAGGCGCCCTTCGGTCTGCTGCGCGGCGCGCACCTGTGGCTCCCGCCACGCGCCGGGCACGGCCAGCGGCGCCATCACGTTCGATGCCAAGCGGCCACCGTGTTCGCGCAGATCGATCAGGATCTGCCCCTGCATGGCAGGAATCGCGGCTTCGCGATCGGCGGCGACCAGATCGCTGATCTGCACCGACGTCAGCGCCTGCAGCCGGTCGTACACCGCGAACATGCTGTTGATCGCGTGCTCCACCTCCTCTGCCGAGCGCTCACCTCTGGGCAACGCGGCAACCCGGTCCACCGCAGCGCGCGCGGTCTGCAGCCGCCGCCGCGCTTCATGCAGGCGCGGTGTTTCGTCCACCACCCGCAGATCGGTCTGGAACACACTCTGCAGGTGCTGCGTCGCTGCGTCCACCCGCTGCCGGGCGACCGCCAGCTGTGCGGCCAGCCGGCGCTGCTCCTGCGCATCTGCGCTGTCGGCGCCGAGCAGGCTGTTGGCCGGTCCACGCTCGGCCGACACCAGATTGGCCAGCTCGAAGGTCAGCCGCAGCTGCTGCAGGCTGACCAGGTTGGCCTCGGCTTCGGTGTAGCGCTGCGTGCCCTGCACCAGCGCAATGGCCATCAGCGGCAGCGTGCACAGCACGAACAGGCCAGCGAGGATCCAGAGCCAGGTCTGCAGTCCGTTTGGCGATGCCCTGCGGCCCATCGATGTACCCCCTGGCGTGCGGATCAGTGTAGCGCCGCACCCGCGTGAAGGTGGATCAGATCCAGCGCTGGTCCACCAGTTCGCGCTTCACGTAGGCGTAGAACACCGGCGCAGCCACCAGCCCGGGCAGGCCGAACGCCGCTTCCATCACCAGCATGGCCAGCAGCAGTTCCCAGGCGCGCGCCTGGATCTCGCCGCCGACGATGCGCGCGTTGAGGAAGTACTCCAGCTTGTGGATCACCACCAGGTACAGCAGCGCAGCCACGGCCACATAGAACGACACCGACAGCGCGACAATGGCGATGATGGTGTTGGAGATGATGTTGCCCACCACCGGCAGCAGGCCTGCCAGGAAAGTGATCAGCACCAGCGTCTTCGACAGCGGCAGGTGCACGCCGAACAGCGGCAGCACGCCCAGCAGGAAGATGGCGGTGAACACGGTGTTGAGTAGCGAGATCTTCACCTGCGCGAACACCACCTGGCGGAACGCGGTGGCCAGGCGGCTGGTGCGGCCGATCAGTTCCTGCGCCAACGGGCCCATCTTCGGCAGCGGCAGTTCGTCGTACAGCGCGATCATCGCGCCCAGCACCATGCCGATCAGCACGCGCACCCCCACCTGCACCACTGACGTGCCGGCCACGCCCAGCTGGCGCTGGTGTTCGGCGGCCCAGTCGTTGACGGCCGCACGCAGCGCCGTCAGGTCTTCAGGGATGTAGGGCTGCAGCAGCGCCGGCACCTGGTGCCGGGAGGTGTTGAGGATGTCCATCAACCGCGCCAGCAGCACGTCAGGGCCACCAGTCTCGTTGCGGAAGAACGCCGCCACGCCGATACCGGCCAGCACCAGCACGCCGATGATCACCGCCGACAGCACGATCACTGCGATCGCCCTCGCCCGCCCGGGACGCAGCTTGCCTTCCACGGTGGAGGCCAGCACATGGGTCAGCTGGAACACCAGCAGGCCCGACAGCAGGGTCACCACCAGGCCAAGCTTCAGTGCCAGCCACATGCCCAGCAGCATCATCAGCCAGGCGGCGATGCGTGCGGCGGGAGGCTTGGGCAGGGTCGGGATGACGAGCGACATCGGGGCACATCCTGGAGGGGTGGCCCATGGTAGTGGATTGAGGTGATGCGCCTGCGCACGCGCGCGTCCTTGCGGCCGCCGCCTGCCGTCAACGTGCGACCACCGCCCCTGCCGAACGTGCCAGTGCGGCCGCCTGCTGATCACCCTTGCGCTCGCTGTAGCGATCCACCAGGTAGTCCGAACGATCGCGCGTGAGCAGGGTGAACTTGACCAGTTCCTCCATCACATCCACCACCCGGTCGTAGTACGCCGAGGGTTTCATCCGCCCGTTCTCGTCGAACTCCTGCCATGCCTTGGCCACCGACGACTGGTTGGGGATGGTCAGCATGCGCATCCACCGCCCCAGCACGCGCAGCGTGTTGACCGTGTTGAACGACTGCGAACCGCCACTGACCTGCATCACCGCCAGCGTCCTGCCCTGCGTCGGGCGCACGCTACCATCTTCCAGCGGCAACCAGTCGATCTGGTTCTTGAACACGCCGGTGACCGTGCCATGGCGCTCCGGGCTGATCCAGACCTGGCCTTCGGACCATTGCGACCACGCGCGCAGGCGCTGCACTTCAGGGTGATCGGCGCCGACGCTGTCGAGCATGGGCAACGCATGCGGATCGAACACCCGGGTCTCGCAGCCGAGGTGGCGCAGCAGGTGTTCGGCCTCCAGCGCCAGCTTGCGGCTGAACGACTGCGGGCGCAGCGAGCCATACAGCAGCAGGATCCTGGGCGGGTGCGTGCGGCCGGCGCCCAGCAGGGCCGGGTCGGGCTGGGGAAGCGAGGCTTCGGCCAGATGCGGGAGGGCGGGACTTGCGACGGATTCATTCATTCGACTATTCTAGAAACATGGAAACGAAGAATGCAATCGCCGCCCTCACCGCCCTTGGCCATGCCACCCGCCTGGCCGCCTTCCGGTTGCTGGTGGAGGCCGGCCCGGCTGGCCGCATGGCCGGCGACATCGGCAGCGCCCTGCAGGTGCCGCCGGCCACGCTCAGCTTCCACCTGAAGGAGCTGCTGCAGGCCGGGCTGGTCGAGAGCGAGAGCCAGGGCCGCAACGTCTGCTACCGCGCCAACTTCAGCGCCATGACCGGCCTGATCGAGTACCTCACCCACAACTGCTGCGCAGGCTCGCCCGATCCGGCCTGCAGCCCGACGTCCCCTGATTGCGCCTGCTGACCGGAGATCCGCTTCGTGACCACCCAACGCGTCCTGTTCCTGTGCACGGGCAATTCCGCCCGCAGTGTTCTTGCCGAAGCCACGCTGCGGGCGTGGGCCGGCCACCGCTTCGAGGTGTTCAGCGCCGGCAGCCAGCCGGCCGGCGCGGTCAATCCATTCGCCCTTGCCCAGCTGCAGGCCGAGGGCATCCCTACCGCAGGCCTGCGCAGCAAATCGTGGGACGAGTTCGCCGATGCCGCGCCGATGGACCTGGTGATCACGGTCTGCGATGCCGCAGCGGCCGAGGCGTGCCCGGTGGTGTTCGGCGACTTCGTGCGTGCGCACTGGGGCTTGCCCGATCCGGCCGCCGTCGAGGGCAGCGCGGATGACAAGGCGGCCGCGTTCGCGCAGGCACATGCCATCGTCAAGGCACGGTTGCTGGCCCTGCTGGCATTGCCCGCTGCCACCTGGTCCGACCACGGGCAGTTGAAAGACGCGCTGGATCGCATCGGTTTCGTGCAACCCGAGGACGGCCAGGCGTGAGCGCGCCGGCACCGATGGGGTTGTTCGAGCGCTACCTGACGCTGTGGGTGACGCTGTGCATCGTCGCAGGCACCCTGCTTGGCCACGCGCTGCCGCAGCCATTTGCTGCGCTGGCGTCGGCGGAGGTGGCGAAGGTCAACCTGCCCATCGCCGTGCTGATCTGGCTGATGATCATCCCGATGCTGCTGCGGGTCGATTTCAGTGCGATGCGCCAGCTCGGCCAGCACTGGAAAGGCATCGGCGTGACGTTGTTCATCAACTGGGCGGTCAAGCCGTTCTCGATGGCACTGCTGGGCTGGTTGTTCCTGCGCCACGTGTTTGCCGATGCGCTGCCCGCCGCACAGGTCGACAACTACATCGCCGGGCTGATCCTGCTGGCAGCGGCGCCCTGCACCGCCATGGTGTTCGTGTGGAGCAACCTGTGCCGCGGCGATGCCAATTTCACCCTCAGCCAGGTGGCGTTGAACGACGCCATCATGGTGGTGGCCTATGCACCGGTGGTGGCACTGCTGCTGGGCCTGTCGGCGATCAGCGTGCCGTGGGACACGCTGCTGCTGTCGGTGTCGCTGTACATCATCGCGCCGGTGCTGGTGGCCGCACTGCTGCGGCGCTGGCTGCTGGCCCGTAGGGGGCAGGCCGGCCTGCAGTCCGCACTGCGAACGCTGGGGCCGGTTTCGCTACTGGCGCTGCTGCTGACGCTGGTGCTGCTGTTCGGCTTCCAGGGCGAGCAGATCGTGCGGCAGCCACTGGTCATCGCCATCCTGGCGGTACCGATCCTGATCCAGGTCTACTTCAACTCGGGGCTGGCCTACCTGCTGAACCGCCGCCTGGGGGTCGCGCACTGCGTGGCCGGACCCTCGGCGCTGATCGGCGCCAGCAACTTCTTCGAACTGGCCGTGGCCACCGCCGTGGGCCTGTTCGGCGTGCATTCCGGTGCGGCACTGGCGACGGTGGTCGGCGTGCTGATCGAAGTGCCGGTGATGCTGTCGGTGGTGCGCATCGTCAATGCGTCGCGCGGGTGGTATGAGCGACGCTGAGGCAGGGACGCACCGTACGCCTGTCCGCAGGCTTCCAGCACAGCAGGCCTCAACACCGACTTCACCCGTGATGGGCTTCGATGCCCACACAGGTTCTCGACCGCCATCCACGCTGCCCACCCTGAGGACGTTGCCGTGAACACATCGCTTCACTCCCTTGCGAAGCTGGCCGCCCGCGTGTTGCTGATGCTGCTGTTCCTGGTATCGGGCCTGGGCAAGCTGTCCGACCCGGCGGCAACACAGGGCTACATGACGGCGATGGGTCTTCCCGGCATGCTGCTGTGGCCCACCATCCTGTTCGAGATCGGCACGGCACTGTGCATCCTGTTCGGCTTCCAGACCCGGGCAGTGGCCGCGGTGCTGGCCGCCTTCAGCCTGGTCACGGCCTTCATCTTCCACCACCAGCTGGCAGACCAGGTGCAGCAGATCATGTTCCTGAAGAATCTGGCCATCGCCGGCGGTTTCCTGCTGCTGGCGTGCAGCGGGCCAGGGCGCTACAGCGTGGACGCGAAGCGCGGCAAGCCCTGAGGCAGCGAAGGCGCGGCATCATGTCGCGCCGCCATTGCCCTCACCCTTTCTTCGGCGATGCCGTCGAGCCCCGCACCATCAGGCTGAACTCCAGCGTCTGCTGACGCGGCACGTCCGCCTGTTCGATGATGGCGAGCAGCAGGTTGACCGCGCGCTCGCCGATCTCCCGCATCGGCTGCCTGATGGTCGTCAACGGAGGCGTCAGGTAACGCGATGACGCCAGGTCATCGAAGCCAACGATGGACAGGTCATCGGGCACGCGGACGCCCAGATCCCGGCAGGCTGCCAGGGTGCCCAGCGCCATCTGGTCGCTGAAGCAGAAGATCGCGGTGGGCGCCGGCGCGACGGCCAACAGTGCCATCGCGGCCGCATGACCGGACTCCACGGAAAAGTCACCCGGCACGACGCTGAGGTGGCGCAGACGGCCACGCGCCCTGCCGGCGGCGCGAACCCCTTCCAGCCGTTGCGTGTGCAGCGGATTGTCGGGCGGCCCGCCTACCACGGCGATTCGCTCATGCCCCAGGCCGTACAGGTGTTCCATCACCGCGCGCGCGGCGGCGGCGTTGTCGATGTGGACGCTGGGAATGCCCAGCGCGGGGTCGAACTCACAGCCGTTGACCACCGGCGCGGTGACACCCCGTTGCTCGACAATATCGCGCGCCGTCGGCGGCAGGCGATGCCCCAGCACGATCAGGCCATCGGCCTCGTTGCGCCGGAGCATCTGCGCGTAACGCTCCTCGCGCTCGGGCAGGTTCTGGGTATCGCCCAACAAGACGGCGTAGCCGACGGCCTGCGCCGCGTCCTCCGCGCCCTGCAGAATCTGGGCGAAGAACGGGTTGGCAATGTCCGGCACAGTGACCAGGATCTTGCCGCTGCGCTGGGTCTTGAGCGTCCTCGCCACCGTGTTGGGAACATAGCCCAGCGCCGCGGCCGCCTGTTCGATGCGCGTACGCGTAGCCGGCAGGACTTTGTCCGGCCGGGAAAGTGCGCGCGACACCGTGCCGGCAGAGACGCCGACGTGCTTTGCGATGTCGTAGATGGTGGCCATGGCGTTAGTTCTCCTGTCCGCTGTGCAGTGCACAACAGGTCCTGCGTGAGCCCCTGCTAGGATAATGCAATCGATTGCATCGAGGGCGAATCACGTTGAAGACGCTCAAGGGTCCAGCGCTGTTCCTGGCGCAGTTCATCGGCGACACAGCTCCTTTTGATCGGCTGGACACGCTGGCCGGGTGGGCCGCGGGCCTGGGCTATTCTGGCCTACAAGTGCCGACCAGCGCGCCCCACCTGTTCGATCTGGCCGAGGCGGCGCGCAGCCAGGCGTACTGCGACGACATCGCCGGCATGCTGGCCCGGCATGGCGTGCAGATCACCGAGCTGTCCACCCACCTGCAGGGGCAGCTGGTCGCCGTCCATCCCGCCTATGACGCGCTGTTTGACGGATTCGCGCCACCGGACAAACGCGGTGATCCTGTCGCCCGCCAGGCCTGGGCGGTGCAGCAGCTGCTGCTGGCCGCCAAGGCCAGCCAGCGCCTGGGCCTGACCGCGCATGCCACGTTCTCCGGTGCGCTGGCCTGGCCCTACTTCTACCCCTGGCCGCAACGCCCGCCTGGTCTTGTGGAAGAAGCCTTCGCCGAACTTGGCCGCCGCTGGCGCCCCATCCTGGATGCGTTCGACGCGTGCGGCGTGGACCTGTGCTTCGAGATCCACCCGGGCGAGGACCTGCATGACGGCGCGACCTTCGAGCGCTTCCTCGACGTGGTGGACCACCATCCCCGCGCGAAGATCCTGTACGACCCCAGCCATCTGCTGCTGCAGCAGATGGACTACCTCGGCTTCATCGACCGCTACCACGACCGCATCGGCATCTTCCACGTCAAGGACGCCGAGTACCACGCCAGTGCCAGCAGTGGCGTGTATGGCGGCTACCAGGACTGGATCGATCGTCCCGGCCGATTCCGCTCGCTCGGCGATGGCCAGATCGACTTCAAGGCGATCTTCTCGAAGTTCGCGCAGTACGACTTTCCCGGCTGGGCAGTGCTGGAGTGGGAGTGCTGCCTGAAGCACCCGGAAGACGGCGCGCGCGAGGGTGCTCCCTTCATCCGCGACCACATCATCCGCGTGACCGAGCGCGCCTTTGATGATTTCGCCGACAGCGGCACGGACCCGCAATCACTGCACCGCATGCTGGGAATCTGAGCCATTACCGCCCCGGGAGGGCAAGCCATGACGCACGCGATGTCGCGCTTGGGCGCGATGATGTTTCTGCAGTTCTTCATCTGGGGCGCGTGGTTCGTGACCCTCGGTACCTATTTGGTGCAGGGCCCGTTGCAGGCCAGCGCAAGCCAGGTGGCGACGGCCTTCCTCAGCCAATCGATCGGCGCCATCGTGGCCCCCTTCCTGGTCGGCCTGATCGCTGATCGCTACTTCGCGGCGCAGCGCATCCTCGCGGTACTTCACCTGGCCGGCGCGGCGCTGATGTGGCTGGCGTCCACGGCGACGGACTTCAACACGTTCTTCGGCTGCGTGATGGGCTACATGCTGCTGTTCATGCCGACGCTGGCATTGGCCAACAGCGTAGCGATGCGGCACATGCAGTCGCCCGAGAAGCAATTCCCCCCGGTGCGCGTGGCCGGCAGCATCGGCTGGATCGTGGCCGGCGTGCTGATCGGCTGGCTGGGCTGGGAGCAGGCGCATCGGCTCGAACTGACCTTCCGGATGGCGGCGATGGCGTCGCTGGCCCTCGGTCTGTACGCGTTCACCCTGCCGCACACACCGCCGCTGGCGCAGCAGCGCGATGCTGGGCTGGGGCAGATCCTGGGCCTGGATTCGCTGCGGCTGTTGAAATCGCGCTCGTATCTGGTGTTCTTCCTGGCCTCCATCGCCATCTGCATTCCGCTGTCGTTCTACTACAACTTCACCAACCCCTATCTCAATGATCTGGGCGTGCGCGGCGCGGCCGGCCTGCAATCCCTGGGGCAGGTCTCCGAAGTGCTGCTGATGCTGGCCATGCCGTTCCTGTTCGTGCGGCTGGGGGTGAAGACGATGCTGGCGGTCGGCATGGCCGCATGGGTAGTGCGTTACGCCATGTTCGCCTTTGGCGATGCGGGTGGCGGCTTCTCGCTGCTGGTGATCGGCATCGTGCTGCACGGCATCTGCTACGACTTCTTCTTCGTCACCGGCCAGATCTACACCGATGCACATGCCGGCCCCGCCGCGCGCAGCAGCGCGCAGGGCTTCATCACCCTGGCCACGTACGGCGTGGGCATGTTGATCGGCACGTTCCTGTCCGGCGCGGTGGTGGAGCACTACACCACCGCGGCGGGCCCGGACTGGCAACGGATCTGGCTGTTCCCCGCAGGCGTCGCGCTGGTCGTGCTGATCGCCTTCCTGTTGCTGTTCCGCGACCGGCCGGTGGTCGCGGCCGCGCCTTCCACTCGCTGAGGATCTCGACCGATGCCCACACCTGGAATCGCCATCGTCGGCACGGGCATGATCGCTGCCGTGCATCGCCGCGCGGCGCTGTTGGCCGGCGCCGATATCCGTGGCGTGGCCGCCTCCTCCCCGCAACGCGCGCTTGAGGTGGCGCAGTCGTGGGGTGTTCCGCGTGCCTATCGGGACATCGAGGAAGTAATCGCCGATCCACAGGTCCAGGTCGTGCACATCTGCACGCCCAACCACCTGCACCGCTCCATGGCCGAGGCCGCGCTGGAAGCCGGCAAGCACGTGGTCTGCGAGAAGCCGCTGGCGACCACGCTGGAGGATGCGCAGGCGCTGGCGGCGCTGGCTGCCTCGACCGGACTGATCGCCACGGTGCCCTTCGTCTACCGCTATCACCCTGTGGTCCGCGAGGCGCGTGCACGCATCGCGCAGGGCGAACTGGGACCGCTGCACCTGATCCATGGCAGCTACCTGCAGGACTGGCTGCTGGACCCGGCCAGCAACAACTGGCGCGTGGACCCGGCACTGGGCGGAACATCGCGCGTGTTTGCCGACATCGGCTCGCACTGGTGCGACCTGGTGGAATGGGTCAGCGGCGAGCGTTTCACCGAGGTCAGCGCGGCGTTCGACACGGTGATCGCACAACGCAGCACCGACACCGGGCAGAGCTTCACCACAGCGGTGGCCGGCGGCGCGATGCAGGCGGTGGCGAGTGAGGACGTGGCGGCGGCCATGTTCCGGACCGGTGCCGGCACGCTCGCGTCGTTGACGGTCAGCCAGGTCTCGGCGGGGCGTCACAACCGCCTCTGGTTCGAGATCGATGGCGCCAGGGCCAGCCTGGCGTTCAACCAGGAAGACGCCGAGCGCCTGTGGATCGGCCTGCCCGAGCAGCGCGAGGAAGTCTTCGTGCGTGGTCCCGGGGCCGGCAGTGCCGAACAGCGCCGGTTGTCGCTGTTGCCGGCCGGGCACGCGCAGGGCTACGGCCATTGTTTCGAAGCATTTGTTGCTGATACCTATCGCGCCATCGAAGGCGAGCGGCCTGAGGGCCTGCCCACCTTCGAAGACGGCGTTCGCTCGGCGCAGATTGTCGATCGTGTCATTGCATCGGCCAGGACGCGCGCCTGGACCGCCATCGGTTGAATCCCCGGAGGATCTGTTGATGAACATCCCTGTTTGTAGAGCTGCGACCCTCGCACTGCTGCTGCTCGCTGCCCTGCCTGCCTTGGCACTCGAAGCTCCGGGCCCGCAGAAGCCGATCGCGGTACAGATGTACACGCTGCGCAACGCCGGCCCGCTCGACCAGCAGTTGAAGATCGTCCACGACGCCGGCGTGCACGCGGTGGAAACGGTGGGCACGCAGGGCGTCAGCGCCACCGAACTGAAGCAGTTGCTGGACCGGTATTCGATCAAGGCGATTTCGTCGCACGTGCCATTGGCCGAGCTGCGCAAGGACCTGGATGGCGTGGTGGCCTTCAACCGGTCGATCGGCAACACCACGCTGGTGGTGCCTTACCTGGATGCGAAGGATCGGCCAACAGACGCCGCGGGCTGGACCGCACTGGGCCAGGAGCTTGGCAGGATCGCGAAACAGGTACGTGCCAAAGGCATGCGCCTGGCCTACCACAACCACGATTTCGAGCTGGTCGATTTCAATGGCAGGACCGGCCTGGAACTGCTGTTCGCAGCCGCCGGGCCCGACCTGCAGACCGAGCTGGACCTGGCCTGGGTCGCCCGTGCGGGCCTCGATCCGGCGGTGATGCTGGCAACGTTCCGCGGTCGGCTGTTCGCGGTACACGCCAAGGACAACGCACCCAAGGGCCAAGCCGAAGACGAGGGTGGCTTCGCCGCCGTGGGCCAGGGCGTGCTGGACTGGAAGACCATCCTGCCTGCCGCAGCCGCTGCCGGCGTGCACTGGTACATCGTCGAGCACGACCAGCCGCGCGACCCGGCCAAGGTCATCCAGACCGGCGCGGACTACCTGCGTGAACACCTGACCGTCACCCTGCCCGCCAGCGCGCAGCGCTAGCCCGCAAAGGAGCCCCTTCTTGAAGACGATGCTGAAACTGGCTGTGATGGCATGTGGCGCAACGCTTGCGACCAGCGCGTGGTGCAAGGACGACCCTGCCGCCGGTGCCAAGCTCTACGCCGCGAACTGCACGGCCTGCCACGGCGCCGACCGCGCAGGCATGCCGGGCGCATTCCCCGCGCTCACCGACGTCAGCAAGCGCCTGCAACCGGCGCAGATCAAGGACAAGATCAGGAAGGGCGGCGGATTGATGCCGCCCTTCGCTCAGCTGTCACAACAGGAGATCGACGACATCACCAGCTTCCTGGCGAAGTAGCAGGCCGCCGTTACAACTCGCGCACCCAGATGTTGCGGTAGCTGACCTTGGAATCATGCTCCTGCAGATAGATGGGCGCACACGCATGTGGCGCGTACGAAGGCGCGCCGATGTATTCGGTCTTGCCCGCCAGCACGGTATCGTCCTGCACCAGCACGCCGTTGTGCAGCACGGTGATACGTGCGGGCGAGGTGAGCCCGCCACCCGGCGAGAAGCGCGGCGCCTTCCAGAGGATGTCGTAGGCCTGCCACTCGCCCGGTGCACGCGAGGCGTTCACCAACGGCATGGCCTGCTTGTAGATCGAGCCCGCCTGGCCGTTGGCATAGGTCGGGTTGTTGTAGCTGTCGAGCACCTGCAGCTCATACAGTTCCTGCAGGAAGATGCCACTGTTGCCCCGGTTCTGGCCATCGAAGCCCTTCGTATCGGTGGGCGTGCGCCATTCGACATGCAGCTGGATGTCGCAGAAGCGTTGCCTGGTGCGGATGCCCTTGCTGCCCGGGACGACGGTCATGGCGCCATCGGCTACGGCCCAGGGCACACGCCCGCCCTGCTCCGATTCCCAGGCGGAAACGTCCTTGCCATCGAACAGCACGATCGCGTCGGACGGGGCCTTGCCCGCAGCCGTGGCCACGACTGCGGGCACAGGCGTCCACACCTCGGTCTTCTTCGGATCGCGCGCGGGATCGGCACCGGCCTGCGCGAACGCTGGTGCAGCAGCCAGCAGGCCGGCCGCAAGCAACAGCGGGCGGATCATCATGCCGCTTTCCATCAGCCGGTCCCCCATGCAGGTGTGCCGGGAACATAGGCGAGGTCGCCGTCATAGCGCCCCGGCACGGCGACGTAGCGCAGCACTTCGGTCGCGCCGACCTTCGAGGTGAAGAAGCCGAAGATGGCCAACTGCTTGATCATCGTGAAGTAGTGCGGCATCGCTTCTCCTGCCTCGGCAGTGCCGGTTTCGGTTACCTCGACCACGTGCTTTCTGGCCTCCGCATCCAGCACGCGCAGCAGCTCGGTGCGGGCCTGCGGCGCGAGTGAAACGAAGCGGCCGCCGGCGCGTTTGTCGATATCGGCCAGGCCGGCGCGGAACGTCGCCTGCTGCCGGGCGGTGTAGCAGTCGCTGACGAACGTCGCCATGAAAGCACCGGTGCCGGCATCCTTGGCCCCCGGCGTTTTCGTGCGCGGCAGGATGGTCTCGGCGATCTCATCCAGCGTGCCGACATCGGCGTCGGAGAAGTGGATCTTCGTAGCAGCAGCCTGCGCCTGCCCCTGCGCAAGCGCAGGCAGGCCAACCATGGCCGCGCCGGTGGCGGCGACGATCATCTTCAGCAGTTCGCGGCGATCCATCAGAGGTTCCCCGCTTTCAGTTCGCGCACGGCGTGGTCGGCGGCGCGCGCGGTCAACGCCATGTAGGTCAGTGACGGATTCACGCAGGCGCTGGAGGTCATGCAGGCTCCGTCGGTGACGTAGACGTTCGGGGCGTCCCATACCTGGTTGTGCTGGTTCAATACCGAGCTCTTGCGATCGCGGCCCATGCGCGCGGTCCCCATCTCGTGGATGCCCTTGCCCGGGGCATAGTCATTGTCGTGCATCTTCACGTCCTTGACGCCGGCCGCCTCCAGCATCTCGGCGGCATCGGCGGCCATGTCCTTGCGCATCGCCAGTTCGTTGGCGCGCATGGCTACGTCCATCGCCAGCACCGGCAGCCCCCACTTGTCCTTGCGGTCCCGATCCAGGCGGATCGTATTGTCGTGGTGCGGCAGCATTTCGCCGAAGCCGGTCATGCCGATGCGCCAGTCACCCGGCACGGTCAGCGCCTCCTTCAGGTCGGCGCCGATGTTCAGCTCGGCGATCTCGCGCGACCAGCCGGTGCGGCTGGCACCGCCCTGGTAGCCAAAGCCACGCAGGTAGCCGCGCTTGTCGGCAGCGACGTTGCGGAACCGCGGAATGTAGAAACCGCAGGGACGGCGCCCGAAGTAGTACTTGTCCTCGTAGCCCTCGACCCGGCCGGAGGCGCCAGCACCGAAATGATGGTCCATCACGTTGTGCCCTAGCTCGCCGGACGAAGAGCCCAGCCCGCCTTCCCACACATCGGTGGCCGAGTTCATCAGCAGCCAGGTCGAGTTGAAGGAGGACGCGTTGAGGAAGATCACCTTGGCGGTGTACTGGTAGGTCTGCCCGGTCTCTGCGTCGATGACCTCCACGCCGCGCGCACGCTTGCGGTCCTTGTCGTAGAGCACTTCCTTGACGATCGAGAAGGGCCGCAGGGTCAGGTTGCCGGTTTTCATCGCCGCCGGCAGCGTCGCTGCCTGGGTCGAGAAGTAGGCGCCGAAGGGACAGCCCAGGATGCACTTGTTGCGGTACTGGCAGTTGACGCGGCCCTGCTCGGGCATGGGCTTGGTGATGTTGGCGGTACGCGAGTGGATCATGTGGCGCGTTCCGCCGAAGGCCTTCTTGATACGCGCGGCCACATCCTTCTCGACGACGTTCAAGGGAATCGGCGGCAGGAACTCGCCGTCCGGCAACACATCCAGTCCCTCACGCGTGCCGGCGATGCCGGCGAACTTCTCCACATGGTCGTACCAGGGAGCGATGTCGGCGTAGCGGATCGGCCAGTCGGTGGCGATGCCGTCCTTCAGGTTTGCTTCGAAATCCAGGTCAGAGAAGCGATAACTCTGACGGCCCCACATCAGCGAACGGCCACCCACGTGGTAGCCGCGGAACCAGTCGAATCGTTTCGTCTCGATGTAGGGCGATTCCTGTTCGTCGGCCCACATGCCCTGCAGGTTCTCGGCCAGCGCGTAGTCGCGCATCAATACCGGGAAGGCAGCCTTCATCGCCTGTGTAGGCCGGTTGCGATGCGGGAAATCCCACGGCTCCTTCATCGCGTTGACGTAGTCCTTGACGTGCTCGATGTTGCGTCCGCGTTCCAGCATCAGGACCTTCAGGCCCTTCTCGGTCAATTCCTTCGCCGCCCAACCGCCACTGATTCCCGAGCCAACAACGATGGCGTCGTAATGATTGTCTGCCATGGATCTCTCACCTGGTGGATATCGTTTCAGACGTCGCAGAGGCGGATCGCCTCGCGCAGCGAGCCGACGGGATCCGGCGCTGCAGGCATGAATTCCTGCGCCAGATAACCATCGAAACCGGTGTCGCGGATCGCGCGACAGATGGCGGGGTAATTGAGCTCCTGCTGGTCCCCGATCTCGTGCCGTCCAGGCACGCCGGCGGTGTGGTAGTGCTTGAAGCAGGCATGGTGTTTGCCGATGGTGGCGATGATGTCGCCCTCCATGATCTGCATGTGGTAGATGTCGTACAGCAGGCCGAAGTTGTCCGAGCCAAGCCGCTGGCACAGCGCCACGCCCCATGCGGAGTGGTCGCACAGGTAGTCGCGATGATCGACCCTGGAGTTGAGCAGTTCCATCACCAGCACCACCCCACGTTTCTCGGCATGCCCGAGGATGCGCTTGAGGCCAGCCTCGGCGTTGGCCATGCCCTCCTGCGGGTCCATGCCGTTGCGGTTGCCAGAAAAGCAGATGAGATTGCGATAGCCGGCATCGGCGACCAGATCGATGTGCCGCGTATAGCGCTCCACCAGCTGGTCGTGGAACTCGCGGCCGGCAAAGCCCTTGGTGAGGCCCAGCTCGGCGCCGTTGCACATCGAGCTGTATACGCCATGGGCCTTCAGCGTGGGCCAATCCTCCGGGCCCACCAGGTCGATCGCGGCAAAACCGATGCCCTTCACCGTCTGGCAGAGCTGGGCGACCGACAGCTGCGGGAAGGTCCAGCGGGCCACGGAATGCTTCAGGTTGCCCTTGAGCGGCGCAGTGGCTGCAAACGCAGGCAGAACGCCCGCAGCGCCGAGGCCGAGACTGCCGGCAACCGCGATGCGCAGCGCATCGCGCCGCGTGAGCCCCGGGCCCGGTCTGATCGAATGGATGGACATCCACCTTCCGGCCTCCCAACCGGTATCAAACACTGACGATTTCGCCGCAATGCAATCGATTGCACCATGGGGAGGAAATTGTTTTTTTGCAAGACGCAGTGCAAGAAAGCGGATGCTGCGGGGCACAACGGCAAGGCCGATTCCGGCGCCATCGCAGCTGAGCGGCGGAAGGTGTGCAGCGCACCGGCACTGCAGGAGGCGAGCGCGTACGGGGCTCAGGGCATCTCGCGTTGACCCTGCGTCCGGGCCAGCGCGCGCAGGTGTTGATGCCAGCGCGGCTCGAATTCCGCATAGCTGCCGATCAGCTGCTGGAATGCCGCAGGATCTCCACGACGGTGCAGAAGCAGCAGGGCTTGCCGACGATGGGCCTGGCCATCGCCCTCCATCAGGAAGTGGACCAGGCTCCACCACGCCAGGTAATAGCCGTTCACATGCTCGGCGACCGGCGGCCCGCTGTCCTCCACCAGTTGGCGCAGGGTGGGCAGCAGCGCATTTTCGAGGCTGGGGCGCCCGGCACTGTCGAACCGCAGTTCGCCCAGCCACCAGACCGGATAGCTGGCCGGGTCCGGCGCTCCCGCGTGCAGCGTTCCGTCTGAAAGCCGGCTGGCGCCGAAGTAACAGGCCATGCCTTCGTTCATCCAGCGCTGCGGCGCCAGGCCACTGGCCTCGGCGAGCAGCTGATGGGTCACTTCATGCAGCATCCACTGGTGGGGCGCGTCACCCTCGCCCGGGTAGGCAAAGGCATGGGGCCGACGGTAGTACGCCTCGGCCCATGGGCTGCTGCGGTTGTGTGCCTTGAAGTCGGCCTGATCGCGATACAGCACCAACTGAAAGGGCCCGGCGGTGCCTTGCTGCCCCACGGTCATGGCATAGGACCGATGCAGCGCTTCCACGGCCATGCCGACCGCAGCGGTCTGTTCCGGGGTCGCCGCGCTGTGGATGATGAAATGCGGTGTGCGCGACACCGTCGCAGGCAGGCCCGGTGGCGCGGCCGCAGGCGCTTCGCGCTGGCCAGCGCCGCTACCGGCGTCGCCGCAGCCGCCAAGAATCAGCAGCAGGGCCACGCGGGCAAGGCGGATGGGCGTCATGTGCGCCCACGCTACAACAAAAAACCCCGGCGGGCGCTGGGCCTTGCCGGGGTTCTGCAGGCCGGAGCCTGGCGGGAATCAGAACGGAATATCGTCGTCAGCGAAGTCATCCATCGGCGGGGCCGACTGCTGCGGCTGCTGCTGCGGACGCTGCTGGCCGTAGCCGCCGCCCTGGTTGCCGCCCTGGTTGTAACCACCGCCCTGGCCGCCACGCGCGTTGCCGCCACCACCGCCGTAATCCTGGCGCGGGGCCTGCTGGCGCTGCGGACGCTCGCCGCCGCTGAAGTTGCCACCACCGCCGCCACCGCCGCCTTCACCGCGGCCGCCCAGCATCTGCATTTCGTCGGCGATGATGTCGGTGGAGTACTTCTCCACACCGTCCTGGCCGGTGTACTTGTCGTAACGCAGGCTGCCTTCGACGTACACCGAGCTGCCCTTGCGCAGGTACTCGCCAGCGATCTCGCCGAGCTTGCCGAAGAACACCACGCGGTGCCACTCGGTACGCTCCTGCTGGTTGCCATCCTTGTCCTTGCGGACGCTGGTGGTGGCCAGGCTGATACGGGTGATCGCCATGCCGCCCTGGGTGTACTTCACGTCCGGGTCGTTGCCGAGGTTGCCGACCAGGATGACTTTGTTGATGCCGCGCGCCATAGGTACCTTCGTCCGTTGTCCAGGGGCAGGCCGCCAGTGATAGCACGTCCCCGGCCGGGGGTGCAGAGCGCTGGGGTCGCCCCCGGGAAATTTGGGGGATGCAAGAACGGGCCATCTTACCATCCCCTTGGCCGACACCTGGGTCAGGAAAGCGCCCGGACGGGGCCGGAATCGGGCCCGAAGCCCTGTCGCAGGGTCCTGCGCGCACCCTGCCCTGGCACCGGCGCCAGCCCAACGGCGCCGCATGGCATCATTCCCCGATCATCCCCCTTCCGGCCCCCATGACCATCAAAGGCAAAGCCACCTCCCTGGACATCGCCCACCTGGCCGGGGTCTCCCAGCCCACGGTGTCGCGGGCCCTGCGCGGCAGCCCGATGGTCAACGCCGAGACCCGCGAGCGCATCCTGCGCATCGCCCGCGAGCTGAACTACAAGGTCGACAAGAACGCCTCCAGCCTGCGCCTGCGCAATGCCGGCACCCTGGCCCTGCTGTTCTTCGAGGACCCGACCAATGACGACTCGCTGATCAACCCGTTCTTCCACTCGATGCTGGGCTCGATCACCCGTGCCTGCGCGCTGCACGGGCAGGACCTGCTGGTGTCCTTCCAGCAGCTGTCCACCGACTGGCAGGCCGATTACGAAGACAGCAACAAGGCCGATGGCATCATCCTGCTCGGCTACGGCGACTACCACGAGTCGCGCGACCGCCTGCAGCGGCTGGTGGAACAAGGCACGCACTTCGTGCGCTGGGGCGCGGCCCTGCCCGGCCAGCCTGGCGTGTCGATCGGCAGCGACAATTTCCAAGGCGGGCATGACATCACCGTCCACCTGCTGCAACAGGGCTGCCGCCGCATCGCCTTCCTCGGCCATGCGTCCAGCCACTACCCGGAATTCCAGGAGCGCTATCGCGGCCACGTGGAAGCGCTGCGTGCGCATGGGCTGGCCGCCGACCCGGCGCTGCAGCACGATGCGATCACCACCGAGGCATCCGGTCATGAGGCCTGCCTGGCACTGCTGGCCCAGGACCGCTCCATCAACGCGATCTGCGCGGCCAGCGACCTGATTGCCATCGGCGCGGTGCGCGCCCTGCGCGAGCAGGGCCTGCGGGTGCCGCAGGACGTGGCGGTGACCGGCTTTGATGACATCCCGCTGGCGGCCTCGGTGTCGCCGCCACTGACCACCGTGCAGCAGGACACCAAGCAGGCCGGCCAGCTGCTGGTGGAGAAGCTGCTGGCGCTGATCGGCCGGCAGCCGGTGGAAGGCCAGAGCATCCCGGTGAAGCTGGTGGTGCGCGAGTCGTCGCTGCGCGCGTAGCCCTCTGTGGTGCCGAGCCATGCTGGGCAAAAATGCATGAGAAGCAAAGCCAACCGCAGCCGAGCATGGGCTCGGCTCTACAAGGCCTACAGCGCTACGCGCCGCCGGGCATCGCCGTGCGTACCGCCATGCTGAACTCGTCCAGCAGGAACGGCTTGGCGATCATCGCCATGCCTTCGTCAAGGAAGGCCGCGCGTTCCTGCGCCTTTTCCGCATAGCCGGTCATGAACAGGATCGGCAGCGCTGGCCGCGATTGGCGCGCGATTTCCGCCAGCTGGCGGCCGTTGAGCCCCGGCAGCCCGACATCGGTGACCAGCAGGTCGATGGTCTGCGCGGAGGCCAGGATCGGAATGGCCGCATCGGCATCGCCCACCACCTGGGCGTGATACCCCAGGTCTTCCAGCACCACCGTCACCAGCATCCGTACCTGCTCGTCATCCTCCACCACCAGGATGGACTGGCCGGCACCACGCCGGATCGGCTGCGCGGCCGCAGGCTCGACCTCCGCCACGGCTTCCGACAACGGAATGAACAACAGCACCGTCGTGCCCTCGCCCAGGTTGGACTGGATGGCGATATGGCCACCGGACTGCTGCATGAAGCCGTACACCATCGACATGCCCAGGCCCGTGCCCTTGCCGATGGGCTTGGTGGTGAAGAAGGGCTCGAACGCGCGCTCCACCACTTCCGGCGCCATGCCGGCGCCGGTGTCGGCCACCGCCACCATCGCGTAGTCGCCGGCCGGCACGGCCGTGTACTGACCTTCGCGAACGCTGACCGCCGATGCGCGCAGGGTCAGATCGCCGCCGTGCGGCATCGCATCGCGTGCGTTGATGGCCAGGTTCAACAGCGCGCTCTCGAACTGGTTGGCATCCAGCGTGGCGTGCAAGGGCAGCGGTGAGGGCTCGGCGCGGATACGCACGTCCTCGCCCAGGGTGCTGTGCAGCAGATGCTGTACCGAAACCAGCAGGGTGTTGATCTCCACCGGCCGCGCATCCAGCGACTGCCGCCGGGAGAACGCCAGCAGGCGCTGGGTCAGTGCCGCCGCACGCTGGGCCGAGGCGGTGGCAGTGTCGAGGAAGCGTTCGAGGTCGTCGACCCGGCCCATGTCCAGGCGCAGCCGCACGATGTCCAACGCGGACAGGATGCCGGTCAGCATGTTGTTGAAGTCGTGGGCGATGCCGCCGGTCAGCTGGCCGATCGCTTCCATCTTCTGCGACTGCCGCAGTGCGGCGTCGCTGGCCTCGCGCGCCGCCATCTGCGCTTCCAGTTCACGGGTACGCTCGGCCACCATCGCCTCCAGCGCGTGCGCGTGCTGTTGGCTGCTGGCAAGGGCCAGCTTGGCGGCGGTGATATCGGTGACGAACACATGGAAGCCGTCGATGCGGCCATCGGCATCCCGGCGTGGCGAGTAACGCACTTCACAGTCCCGGCGCCCATACACACGATGGGGCCAGACGATCTCGAACACCGCCTCACGGCCGACCAACGCCGCTTCCATCGCCGGCCGACGCTGCTGCCACACCGGCTCGCCGATGATCTCGCGCACATGCCTGCCGATCACTTCTCCCGTAGCCAGTTCGAACCAGCTTTCGTAAGCCTTGTTGGCAAAGCGGAAACACAGCGCGCGGTCCACGAACGCGATCAGCACCGGCATCGCATCGGCGATCAGGCGCAGCTCGGACTCGCTGCGCGCCAGTGCCGCACGGCCATCCGCCAATGCGGTGACCTGGTCGCGCACCACGAACTGCTTCGCGCGTGCACGCAGCGCACCCTGCACAGCGCTGAGCAGCGACATGCTGCCCAGCGGCCGGTCCATCTCCACCACGTTGATCGAGCCGGGCAGCAGCGGTTCGCGGGTGGAACGCCGGTAGGAACGCGCCGAGCGCAGCAGGATGAACGGAATGTCCGACCAGGCCGGCTGCTGCTGCAGCGCCTGCAGCAGCGCTTCGCTGTCGCGCGCCACTGCTTCCTGGGTCACCACCACCAGCCCGGTGCAGTCATCGAGCTGGCGGGCCAATGCCTCCAGACCGGGGGCGATGTACGGTGTCAGACCCGCGTTGGCCAGCACCGCCGCGATGCTGTCGGCATCGCGGCCGAACGGAGCAACGATGCGGACAACCGTGCCGCCATCATCGCTATCGGACATTGGACTGGCCCAGCAGCGCCGCACTGTCGCCGACGAATTCGGGCGTGCCGGTGAGGATGCCCTGGAAATCGGCCAGCGCGGCGCTGACCGTGATGCCGCGCCCGTCGATCTTCAGTTCACGGATGGTGTCCTCGTGCGCACCACCGCGGTTCTTGATCACCGAAATTGCTTTGCGGATGCGTCCCTTGGCTTCAAAGAAGCGGAACAGCACCACCGCATCGGCGATGTAGGACACGTTGAGGCTGCCGGTGGACATGGTGCCGACCAGCCCATGCTGTGGGTTGATCATGAAGGTCGCCACGCCCTTCTGGTTCAGGTAGGACAGCATCTCGTGCAGCTGCAGCATCAGCTGTTTTTCCTGCGGCATGGCGGTGACATAGCCGTTGAGGCTGTCGATCACCAGCACGCTGCAGTTTCGTTCTTCCACGGTCTTGCGCAGGTTCCAGGAGAACTCGCCGGGCGATATTTCCGCAGGATCGATCTGCAGGATTTCCAGCAGGCCCGAACGCAGGTGCTTGTCCAGGTCGATGTCCAGCGCGGAGGCGCGTGCCAGCAGTGTGCCGACCCGCTCGTCGAATTCGAAGATGCAGCTGCGCTCACCGCGCTCGCAGGCGGCCCAGACGTATTGCAGTGCCACGTTGGTCTTGCCGCTGCCGGCCGGGCCGGTCAACAGCGTGGAGGTACCGCGCAGCGGTCCACCGCCCAACAACCGATCGATCTCGTCCACTCCGCTGCTGATGGGCGTTCCGACGAACCGGCCGTGATGCTCGGAGGCGATCAGGCGCGGGAAAATCTGCACGCCACCACGACGGATCACCATGTCGTGGTAGCCGGCAACGAAATCGACGCCCCGCAGCTTCTGCACCTGCATCCGCCGCCGCGCAGGGCCGAAGTCCAGGGTCAGGCGTTCCAGCGACAGCACGCCGTGGCACAGGCTGTGCAGCTGGCCATCGCGCTCATCGCCGGTGGACGTCAGGTCGTCCACCAGGAACACCGTCGCGCTTTTGGGCGCGAAGAACTGCTTGAGTGCGAGGATCTGCCGGCGATAGCGCAGCGAATCCTGTGCCAGCAGGCGCAGTTCCGACAACGAATCGAACACGACGCGCGTCGGCCCGATGCTGTCCACCTTGGACATGATCAGGTTGACCGTCTCGTCCAGCTCCATTTCCCACGAGTGCAGCACCGACTGCAGGCGGCCGTTGCCCATCGCCCCTTCGGCCGTACCCAGCTCGAACAGGTGCAGGCCGTCCAGCGACCAACCGTGGGCCAACGCGACTTCGCGCAGCTCCTCGGCCGTTTCCGAGAGCGTGATGTACAGGCAGCGCTCGCCGCGTCGCAGGCCTTCCAGCAGGAACTGCAGGGACAGCGTGGTCTTGCCGGAGCCCGGTGGCCCTTCAAGCAGGTACAGCCTCGCCTGCGGCAGCCCGCCGCCAATGATGCTGTCCAGTCCTTCGATTCCGGTTGTGATCCGCATGCGCGCTCGCATTGACTTCGCTGTATGAGGGGCAGAGCGTATCGGCGCCC
This sequence comes from Stenotrophomonas sp. YIM B13575, assembly GCF_042787595.1. Lineage (NCBI taxonomy): Bacteria > Pseudomonadati > Pseudomonadota > Gammaproteobacteria > Lysobacterales > Lysobacteraceae > Stenotrophomonas > Stenotrophomonas sp. YIM B13575. Next base: position 41,646 of record NZ_JBHZOP010000095.1, read on the forward strand.
CTGTCGACGCATTGTGTGATCCAGCGCACCGATGCCAACGCATTCAGGAAGATTTCACGGCCGCCGCTTCACTGCACCAGCGACCCGCAGTTACGCTATGCGGGCGCAGTCCGCGCAGCACTCCCTACCGCCAGGAGAAGGCCTTTGTCCTCCGCCAGCAGTTCCCACACCGCACCGGTGACGGCGGCGAACGGCGAGTTGCACCTGGGCTGAGGCTCACGCTGCCCTGCCCTCGCACCGGAAATGCCCTTCCGGGCAACTCCCTGTCGAGGTTCCCATGCTCATTCCTGCGTCCGCACACGACGTGCGCGCTCTGCTGTCCTGCACCCATACCGCTGAAAACGCTGTCGCCCCACCCCAAGTGATCGCCCTGCTGGCCGACCTCACCGCCGCCATCGAGCCGCAGTTTGCGCCGGCCGCATGGCGGATCGTCGTGGCGGCACGCACGGTGGGCCTGCTGTCGCTGACCTGCACGCCGCAGGCCGGTGTTCTCACCCTCGGCTATGGCATCGCCCCGGCCCACCAGGGACGCGGCCTGGCCGGCGCCGCACTGGCCGAGTTCGTGCAATGGGCGTGGACGGAGCCGCGCATACACGTGCTGAAGGCCGAAACGGCGGTGGACAACCTGCCCTCGCAGGCAGTGCTGCGCCGGAACGGTTTCCGCACGGTCGGCCGGCGCGTGGATGCCGAGGACGGTGCGCTGCTGTGCTGGCAGCTGGATCGCTGGCCAAAGGCACCATGACCAAAGGGGCATGACGCAGCCCCCCGTTCAGCGCGATAAACAGCAGATCAACACACGGAAAGGTGTACGTCGCATGCTGAAGATCGATTCGCTGTCCAAGACGTACGCCAACGGCGTGCACGCGTTGAACGGGGTCACCCTGGATATTCCCCGCGGCATGTTCGGCCTGCTCGGGCCGAACGGCGCGGGGAAATCCTCACTGATGCGCACCCTGGCCACCCTGCAGGAGGCCGACAGCGGCAGTGCCACCCTGAGCATTCCGGGTGAATCACCGATCGACGTACTGCGCGACAAGGACGCCGTGCGCCGCCGCCTGGGCTACCTGCCACAGGACTTCGGCGTGTACCCGAAAGTCAGCGCGCTGGACCTGCTGGAGCACTTCGCCGTGCTGAAGGGCCTGACCCAGCGTGGCCAGCGTCGCGAGGTGGTCGATGGCCTGCTGCAGCAGGTGAACCTGTGGGATGCACGCAAGCGCAAGCTGGGCACCTACTCCGGGGGCATGCGCCAGCGCTTCGGCATCGCCCAGGCGCTGCTGGGCGACCCGCGCCTGGTGATCGTCGACGAACCCACCGCCGGGCTCGACCCGGAAGAACGCAACCGCTTCCTCAACCTGCTGGCGGCCATCGGCGAGAACGTGGCGGTGATCCTGTCCACCCACATCGTCGAGGACGTGACCGACCTGTGCCCGACCATGGCGATCATGAACAAGGGGCAGGTGCTGCTGACCGGGCGCCCCACCGATGCGATCGAGGCGCTGCAGCAGCAGGTCTGGCGCAAGCAGGTGGACCCGTCCGAACTGGCTGACCATGAGGCGCGCTACACGGTGCTGTCCTCGCGCCTGGTGGGTGGCCGTCCGGTGATCCACGTGCACAGCGCCAGCGACCCGGGCGATGGTTTCGCGCCCGTCGCACCCGATCTCGAGGATGTGTACTTCCAGCGCCTGCGCCTGCAGGCGCGTGCCCGCGCAGCCTGAGCGGAGCACATCGATGATCCTTACCTTCTTCCGCTTCGAGCTGCGTGAGCAGCTGCGATCGCCATTGCTGTGGCTGCTGGCTTTCCTGTTCGCTGCGCTGGCCTTTGGCGCGGCTTCCAGTGATGCAGTGCAGATCGGTGGCGGCAGCGGCAACGTGCATAGCAACGCGCCGACCGTGATCGCACAGATGCTGGGCGTCTTCACCCTGCTCGGCATGTTGGTCACCGCGTTGTTCATCAGCAATGCGCTGCTGCGTGATTTTGAACTGGGCACCGCCGAACTGATCTTCGCCAGCCCGGTGAAGCGTCGCGACTATCTGGCCGGGCGCATCGCCGCAGCGCTGGCGGCCGGCCTGCTGGTCTATATCCTGATCGCGTTCGGCCTGTGGCTGGCGCCATTCATGCCCTGGGTCGATCCCGAGCGCATGGGCCCGATCAGCTGGCAGGGTTTTGCCTGGACGTTCGCGGTAATCGTCATTCCCAACCTGCTGTTCACCACTGCGCTGCTGTCGCTGTTGGCCGCGTTGACCCGCTCGATCCTGTGGGTCTACATCGGTCTGGTGGCCTACCTGGTGCTGTTCGGCGCCAGCGCCGCCCTGCTGCGCGACATCGACAACACCTGGATCGCGGTGCTGACCGAGCCCTTGGGCATGCGTGCGCTGTCGCGCACCATCCGCTACTGGTCCACCGAAGAGCGCAACAGCGGCATTCCGGAACTGGCCGGCTACCTGCTGGTCAACCGCGTGCTGTGGCTGACCGTGGCCGCCGCGCTGTTCGCGGCCACCTTCGCCCTGTTCCGTACCGAGCGCAGCGGCAGTGGCCGCCGGCGCTGGGGCCGCGGCAAGGCGGTGGCATCAGCAGATCCCGCGCCGCTGCGACCGGCAACGACCACGCTGCCGCGGGTGACGCCGGTGTTCAGTACAGGCACCGCGTGGCGGCAGTTCCTGCGCCAGGTGCGCTTCGATACACGCGGTGTACTGCGCAGCGTGCCCTTCATCGTACTACTGGTGTTGGGCCTGGCCAATTTCCTGCCGTCCGCGCTGTTCCGGCAGACGCTGTACGGCACCTCCATCTGGCCGGTCACCTCGCAGATGATCATGGCCCTGCAGGGCGCCTTCAGCTGGCTGCTGATCATCATCGTGCTGTTCTTCGCTGGTGAGCTGGTGTGGAAGGAGCGTGGCGCACGCATCAACGAGGTGAACGATGCGATGCCGGTACCCAACTGGGTGCCGTTGCTGGCCAAGCTCGTCGCACTGCTGGCGGTGATCGCCTGCTTCCAGGCGGCCGGCGCACTGGCTGCCATGGCCGTGCAGCTGGCCAAGGGCTACACCCATCTCGAACCGCTGCTGTACCTGCGCAGCCTTGCGCTGGATTCGGTGGTGTACGTGCTGATGGGCGGCCTGGCGCTGGTGCTGCAGGTGCTGACCAACAACAAGTTCTTCGGCTACGCGCTGCTGATCGTGGTGATGATCGGCCAAGGCGTGCTGGGCATGCTCGACTACACCCAGAACATCTACAACTTCGGCAGCTGGCCGATCGCCCCCTATTCGGACATGAACGGCTACGGCCACTTCCTGACCGGACAGCTGGCCTTCCAGGGCTACTGGGCGCTGTTCCTGCTGGCACTGATGTGCCTGGCATCGGCATTCTGGGTACGTGGCGTCAGCCAGGGCCTGCGCCAGCGGCTTGCCCTGGCCGGGCGACGCCTGCGTGGCCCGACCGGCGCGATGGCAGCGCTGGCCGCCGTCGCGTTCATCGCGGTAGGCGGCTGGCTGTACTGGAGCACCAACATCCGCAACGACTTCCTTTCGCCGGACCAGCAGTTGGACCTGCAGGCCCGTTACGAACGCGAACTGTCGAAGTACCGCAACCTGCCGCAGCCGCGCATCATCGCCGTGGACAACCGGGTGGACCTGCATCCCGAGACCCAGTCGATGGTGATCGACGCCAACTGGACGATCCGCAACACCCATACCGCGCCCATCCAGGAGGTGCACGTGGCCATGGCCGACGACAAACAGCTGGTGGCCGTCGACCTGGGTGGACAGACGCTGTCGATGCACGACGCCGACCTCGGCTACCGCATCTATCGCCTGGCTGCGCCGTTGCAGCCGGGCGAAGAGCGCCGCGTCCATTTCCGTGTGGTGCAGCAGCCCCATGGCATCACCGCAGATCAGGCGCCGAGCAACATCGTCGACAACGGCAGCTTCTTCAACAGCCGCGTACTGCCGTCCTTCGGCTACAACGAACGCGTTGAGATCAGCGACCGCAACGAGCGGCGCAAGCGTGACCTCGGCGAGCCACGGCGCATGCCCAAGCTGGAGGACGAAGCCGCACGCGCGAACAACTACGTCACCAACGACGCCGACTGGCTCGACTTCCGCAGCACCATCTGCACCGCACCGGACCAGGTGGCACTGGCGCCGGGCTACCTGCAGCACGAGACCACGGTGAACGGGCGGCGCTGCTTCAGCTATGCGATGGACCGGCCGATGCTGAACTTCTACGCCTACCTGTCGGCACGCTGGGAGATTCGTCGGGCGAGGTACAAGGACATGCCGATCGAGGTGTATTTCGATCCCGCCCATGGCTACAACGTGGACCGCATGATCGACGCGGTGCAGAAGTCGCTGGCCTACTACGAAGCCAACTTCACTCCGTACCAGCATCGCCAGGTACGCATCATCGAGTTCCCGGGCTACCAGCGCTTCGCCCAGTCCTTCGCCAACACCATTCCCTATTCGGAGTCGATCGGCTTCATCGCCGACCTGCGCGACCCGGACAAGGTGGACTATGTGTTCTACGTGACCGCCCACGAAGTCGCGCACCAGTGGTGGGCGCACCAGCTGATCGGCGCAAACGTGCAGGGCGCAACCGTGTTGTCCGAGTCGCTGTCGCAGTATTCGGCACTGATGGTGATGGAGCAGGAGTACGGTCGCCAGCACATGCGCCAGTTCCTCAAGCGCGAGCTGGATGGCTACCTGTCCGGGCGCGGCGGTGAGGCCATCGAGGAGCTGCCGCTGGAGCGTGTCGAGAACCAGCAGTACATCCACTACCAGAAGGGTTCGCTGGTGTTCTACCGCCTGCGCGAGGAAATCGGCGAGGAGGCGTTGAACCGCGCCCTGAAGCGTTTCCTGCAGGACAAGGGCTACCAGCAGCCGCCGTACACGACCTCGCGGGAACTGCTGGCCTACATCCGCGCCGAAACGCCCGCCGACCGCCAGCAGCTGGTCACCGACTTGTTCGAGAAGATGAGCTTCTACGACAACCGGGTGTTGGCCACCAGCGCGCGCAAGCGTGCGGACGGTCGCTACGACGTGACCCTGGACCTGCATGCCAGCAAGCAGTACGCCGATGGCAAGGGCAAGGAAACCGCCGGCACCATGGACGACTGGGTGGAGATCGGTGTGTTCGCCAATGGTCCCTCGGGCAAGGAGCGCGACCAGAAGGTGCTGTACCTGCAGCGCCATCACATCACCACGGCAGCGCCGACGATCACGGTGACGGTGGATGCCAGGCCGGATGAGGCGGGCTTCGATCCGTACAACAAGCTGATCGACCGGGTGAGCGAGGACAACCGGCGCAAGGTGACGATGTGATGTGAGCGACGGTGCCGGTCCGTGGGCCGGCACCGTTTGCGGAAGCATCCACGCATGGCGTGGATCTACTGACATGCATCCACGCATGGCGTGGATCTACTGACATGCATCCACGCATGGCGTGGATCTACTGGCATGCATCCACGCATGGCGTGGATCTACTGGCATGTATCCACGCGTGGCGTGGATCTTCCCGGACGATGCGATGGCGGAAGTAGATCCACGCCATGCGTGGATGCCGTACTGCCCGGTTGACGCCCTCGGCTACGCTGCGGGGCTCTTCGAACCGGCCTTCGGCCCCAACACCGCCAACAGCACGTAGATCACGATCGACGCCACGGTGCCGAGTGCAGCCAGCAACATGAAGGCAAACTCCGAACGGCCCTGCTGCCGCGCCCACTGCCCCAGATGCCAGGCCGCGCCCAGATTGATCAGCCAGGCGATGACGAACACCGGCCACTGCACGATGCCGACCGCGCGCAGCAGTGGCATGGCGACGAGCGCTGCGACGATGGCGCCGATCAGGAAGACCAGGGCCAGACGGGAATGGCGTACCGAAGCGGCGGTCATGCGCCCAGCTCCCGTACCATCACCAGTACGCGATAGCCGTGGCTGTCGGCTTCCTGCACGGGCGTCCAGCCCAACCGCGCGTAAAGGCCGCCATCCAGGGCTTCGGTCTGCAGGTACAGATGCGAGACGCCCATCCGCACCGCCTGCGCCGCAGCCTGTTCGACCAATCTGCCTGCCAACCCACGGCCTCGATGACTGTCGGCCACGAACACACTGCCCAGCCAATGCTCGTACTGTGGAAATGCCTGCATCTCCCGGCGCTTGAGCTGCACCGCGCCTGCCACCTGGCCGCCATCGAATGCTGCAATCAGGTGCGGGAAGCCTTCCGCATCCTGCGGCTGGTTGAGCAGCTGCAGTTCTTGCTCCAGCGACACGCCGGCATCCCGGCCCCATTGCGCGTTGTACCACTGTGCCAGCTGCAGCCTTTCCGGCGCGTCGGCGGAGAGCAATTTGAATTCCATGGCGAAGCCTCAGTTCCGTTGTTGACCAAGGGGATCACGTACGGCACCCGAAGGGAAGCAGCCGAGCATGGGCTCGGCTCTACACCTGCGCGAAGTCCTTCAGAATCTCGCCGATGCCGCTGGGCGAGATCTCGAAGCCCAGCGAGGTACCCGGGTTGATCACCACGCCGTAACCGCCCGGCACGCGACGCAGCACGTCCAGCATCAGCCAGCGGACCTGATGCTCGGCCTGTTGGATGTAGATGCCCACCCGCGCCGGATCGGTGAACACGGCCACGTGCAGGGTGCCCTGCTTGTCGAACAACAGCGGGTCGAAGCCGCTGCCATCGGGGGTGACCAGGCTGCCGGTCAGCAGCACCACCTCGGAGGCGACGAAGGCCTCCATGAACGCGCGGATCGGAACTGTCCCGTCCATCGCGGCCTTGAGCAGGGTTTCGATCGGGGTCTGCGGGGCAAGGTCGGTCATGGCGGTGCGGTGAGGCAATCAGGGGTGCCCATTGTAGAGCCGAGCCCACGCTCGGCTGCCACCATCTGCAGTCCGGGGAAGCGCAGCCGAGCGCAGGCTCGGCTCTACAGCCGCCCGGC
>NZ_JBHZOP010000096.1:0-9938 GCF_042787595.1 Stenotrophomonas sp. YIM B13575
CGGCCCTGTGGCCGTGCGTCTTTTTCTGTTGTGTGTAGAGCCGAGCCCATGCTCGGCTGCTCTTCCGCCAACAGCAGCCGAGCATGGGCTCGGCTCTACAGAAGAGGGGTGTTACCGCATCGGTACCAGCGCCGGATCGCGGCGGTACAACGCCGGGAACTGCTTGCCGAGCGCGGCCAGCTTGGGCGCGTCGTAGTAGCGGATGTACGCAGCCTGCGGGTAGTTGCTCATGTAGTTCTGGTGGTAGCTCTCGGCCGGGTAGAAGCGCTGGCCACTGCCTACCTGGGTAACGATCGGCGCGCGGTAGCTGCCGGCCTGGCCGAGCTGTCCGATGTAGGCGCGGCTTGCTGCCTGCTGGCGCGTGTCATCGACGAAGATCGCCGAGCGGTACTGGCTGCCATGATCGGGCCCCTGGCGGTTGAGCTGGGTCGGGTCGTGCACCACCGAGAAGAACACCTGCATCAGCTGCCCATAGCTGACCTGGCGCGGGTCGTAGTCCACCTTCACCGCTTCGGCGTGGCCGGTGCGGCCACCGCTGACGCGCTCATAGCGGGCATCGGCGGCACTACCCCCGATGTAACCAGACACCGCGTTGCTCACCCCTTTGACGTGCTGGAACACGCCCTGCACGCCCCAGAAGCACCCGCCGGCGAAGACCACGCTGGCATGGCTGGCGTCATCGCGGAACGCCGCGTCGCCGCTGGGCGCAGGCAACGCCTGCACCTGTGCCGTGGGCTCGGCCGCTGCGGCCACCGCACCGCGGTCCACCAGCAGCACGCCCGCGACCAGCGCGGTGGCGACCAGGCCGGCGACGCCGGCGGCAATGCCCTGTTCGAAGGAGAGTTTCATCGTGTGCTCCCGGTTCAACCGAAGGTGAAGGCGTAGGCCTGCACGCCTGCGTCGAGGAATTCGATCTCGAAACGATGCGGACCGATCGTGCCTTGCTGGCGGATCAGCTGGTACAGACGGTGTTCGTTGACGGTGCCGGTGCCATCGGCCGCCACGTCGGCGCCGGCATCGGCCGCTGGCAGTGGCTTGCCATCAAGCAGCACGCGGAAGCGCACCGGCTTCCCGTCCTCGCCCGGTGCCAGCACCAGATGCAGGTCGCGGGCATGGAACTGGAAGGCGATGCGGCCTCCGGCCTGCTGCAGCTGCGCCGCTTCATCGTTGACCCGCCACTGTCCGGACAGGCCCCATTGGTTCAGCGCCAGGGTGGACGGCAGCGTGTAGCCGAATGCTGTGTCGGCGTGCTGCCCGCCCGGCGAGGCGAACTGCTCGGCACGTGCGTGGCCCAGGTAGGTTTCCGGCGAGCGCAGGTTGCCCATGTCGGCCTGCGTGGCTACGCCCTGCAGGTCGGCCGCAGCGGGGTCCGCAGGCGGTGGCAGGTCGGTCTGCCCGGCTTCCACCAGCAGACGGCGGATCACCTGTTCGGAATGCGCGTAGTTGCCCTCGCCGAACTGATGGCCGCGGATATTGCCCTGCGCGTCGATGAAGTAGTGCGCCGGCCAGTAGCGGTTGTTGAACGCGCGCCAGATCGAATACTGGTTGTCGAGCGCGACCGGGTATTCGACCTTCAGCTGCTGCACGGCCTTCATCACGTTGCGCGGGTCGCGCTCGAAGGCGAACTCCGGCGTATGCACCCCGACCACCACCAGGCCATGGTCGCGGTAGCGCTGCGCCCACTCATGCACGAACGGCATCGCGCGCAGGCAGTTGATGCAGGAGTAGGTCCAGAAATCGATCAGCACCACCTTGCCGCGCAGCTGCTCCGCACTCAGCGGTGGGCTGTTGAGCCAGCCGGTGGCGCCGTCCAGCGAAGGCAGTGTGCCTTCCACTGGCAGCGGCGCGCCTGCCTGCCCGGCCGCCATCATCATCATCGGCGGTGCTGCCGGTTGCGCGTCGGGCACGGCGTCCAGCAGGCCCTGCTCGATGCGCGCGGTGCTGACTGCGGACAGGCGGGTCAGCAGGCCGGTGTCCCAGCCCAGGCCGATCGCCACTACCGCCAGCAGCGCGGCCACGCCCAGCACCCGGCGCAGCACATTGCCCAGGCCGAGCCGGGCCTGCAGGGCACGGAACACACGGCCACCCACCCACACTGCCAGCGCCAGTGCGGTGACTGCGCCCAGCGCGTAGGCCAGCAGCAGCGAACTGGTGCCGACGCTGGCGCCGTTCAGGGCGGCGCCGGTCAGCACCAGGCCGAGAATCGGGCCGGCGCAGGGCGCCCACAGCAGGCCGGTGGCAATGCCGATCAGCAAGGAGGTCCAGGCGCCGCCACGGCCGGCCGCATCCGCGGCGTCGGCACGCGCGCTCAGCCGCGCGCCGATGCGCTGGAACGGCGCCAGCAGATGGTCGGCCAGGGTCGGCCACAGCAGCGCGACGGCGAACACGGCCATCAGCACCAGTGCCACCCAGCGGCCGATCTGGTTGGCCTGCGCCACCCACTGGCTGCCGACCGCGGCCAGGCTGGCAACCACGGTGAAGGTCAGCGCCATGCCCACCAGCAGCGGCAGGGTGCTGCGCAGGAAAGGACGATCGGCGCGTGCGAACACGAACGGCAGCACCGGCAGGATGCACGGGCTGAGCAGGGTCAGCACGCCCCCGAGATAAGCAAGCAGCAACAGCAGCATCATCACGCTCCCGAAGTGGGGGAAGAGCCCAGCGGCACGCGCCAGCCGCCAGCGGCGTCCTGTTGTGCAGCCCCGGGAATGAACGCCATCGCGGCGCCGTTCATGCAGTAGCGCAGTCCGGTCGGACGCGGGCCGTCGTTGAACACATGGCCGAGGTGGCCGCCACAACGACGGCAATGTGCTTCCACCCGCAACATGCCGAAGGTGGTGTCACGGTCTTCGCCGATGGCGTTGTGCAGCGGCGCCCAGAAGCTGGGCCAGCCGGTGTGGCTCTCGAACTTGGTGGACGACGAGAACAGCGGCAGCGCACAGCCGGCGCAGGCGAACGTACCCTGCCTGTGTTCCTTGTTCAGCGGGCTGCTCCAGGGGCGCTCGGTGGCCTGCTGGCGCAGCACGGCGTACTGCGCCGGGCTCAGCAGCCGGCGCCACTCGGCATCGCTGCGGGCCACCTCGAACTGTCGCGAAGGCCGTGCCTCGGCAGCGGCGGGGGCAGCGCGGCTGCATGCGCCCAGGCCCAGCAGGCCGGCGGCGGTGACAGCACCGCCCAGGCCCAGCAGATGGCGGCGGGTGAGGGACATGGCGGACTCCTGGAAGGGGCGACGGGGTCATGCTGCGCCCCCTCCGGTCAACGAATCCTCACGCAGGATTCAATTTTTCGTGAGGTATCCACGCCGCTCCCGCGCCACAATGCGGGCAGCCTCCCCACTGGCCCGACCCTGCCGATGTCCGCCAAACGTGTCCTGATCGTTGAAGACGATGCCCATATCGCCGACCTGCTGCGCATGCACCTGGGTGATGAGGGCTATGACGTCGCGCATGCCGCCAGCGGTGATGCCGGCCTGCGCCTGATCGAACAGGAAGGTCCGTGGGATGCGCTGGTGCTGGACGTGATGCTGCCGGGCGTGGACGGCCTGCAGGTCTGCCAGCGTGCACGTGCGATGGCGCGCTATGTGCCGATCATCATCATCAGTGCGCGCGGCAGCGAGACCCAACGCATCGTCGGCCTGGAACTGGGCGCGGACGACTACCTGGCCAAGCCCTTCTCGATGCCGGAACTGGTGGCGCGCGTGCGTGCACTGCTGCGCCGCGCCGAAGCCATGGCACAGAACGCGCGCATCGATGCCGGGGCGATCGAGCTCGGTGGGCTGCGCCTGGACCCGGTCGCGCGCACCGCCGCCGTCGATGGCAACGCGCTGGAGCTCACCCCGCGCGAGTTCGAACTGCTGCTGTTCTTCGCCCGCCACCCGGACCAGGTCTTTGCGCGGATGGAACTGCTCAACCAGGTCTGGGGTTACCAGCACGATGGTTACGAGCACACGGTCAACACCCACATCAACCGCCTGCGCAGCAAGATCGAGACCGACCCGGGCAATCCACGGCGTCTGCTGACCGTATGGGGGCGTGGCTACAAGCTGGTCGACCCGGCCGGGGCGGCAGCATGATCAAGCCGAACCTATGGCAGAAACTGGCGCTGGTGATGTCGGCGCTGATGCTGACGTGCTGCATGGCGCTGCTGGCCTGGCAGATGCGCACCAATACCCGGCATGAGCAGGAAGTGGTGCAGCGCCTGTCGCTGGGGTTGGCCGAGCACATCGCCCAGCGCAGCGAGCTGATGGACACCAGCGGCATGCGCGATGCGGCGGTGCGCGCCTTGTTCGGCCAGCTGATGGCGGTCAACCCCAGCGTCGAGGTGTACCTGCTGGACGACCAGGGCCGCATCCTCGGCCACGATGCACCCAGCGGCCACCTGATGCGCAGCCAGGTGGACGTGGCACCGCTGCGGCGGCTGCTGTCCGGTGCGCCGCTGCCGATCCTCGGTGACGATCCGCGCAGCACGGATGGCCGCAAGGTGTTCAGTGTCGCGCCGCTGGTGGTGCAGGGGCGCCAGGCCGGCTACGTGTATGTGGTGCTGGTGGGCGAACACCGGCAGATGCTGGCCGATGACCTGGCCGCCGGCAGCCAATGGCGCACCACGCTGTGGTCGGTGCTGTTGATCGGCGGGCTGGGCCTGCTTGCCGGCCTGGTGGCCTTCTACTGGGTGACCCGGCCGCTGCGCCAGGTCACCCGGCGCATACAGGCCTTCGATATCGATGCACCAACGCCGCTGCCCGCGCCGGTACCGCTGCGCGTGGGTGAACGCGATGAACTGAAGATCCTCGAACATGCCCATGCACAGATGGCACAGCGGCTGGGCGAGCAGTGGCAGCAGCTGCGACAACAGGACCTGCAGCGCCGCGAGCTGGTGGCCAACATCTCGCACGACCTGCGCACGCCGTTGTCCTCGCTGCACGGTTACCTGGAGACGCTGGCACTGAAGGAAGCCACGCTGTCGCCGCAGGAGCGTCGTCGCTATCTCGGTATCGCACTGGCGCAGAGCGCCAAGGTCGGCCGTCTTGCCCGCGCGCTGTTCGAACTGGCGCGGCTGGAACACGGCGAAGTGCGGCTGGAGTGGGAAGTCTTCGCGCTGCCGGAACTGCTGCAGGACGTACTGCAGAAATTCGAACTGGCCGCGCAGGCGCGTGGGCAGCGCCTGCATGCTGACTTCCCGCCGGGCCTGCCGCTGGTACGCGCCGATCTCGGTCTGGTGGAGCGCGTGCTGACCAACCTGCTCGACAACGCGCTGCGGCATGCACCGGACGGTGGCCGCGTGCAGGTGCAGCTGTCGGCGCTGCTCGACAGTGTGCAGGTGGCGGTACAGGACGATGGCCCCGGAGTGCCGCCAGCGCTGCGTGGGCAACTGTTCCAGGCACCAGCGGCACTGGGGGCACGGCGTGGCGAGAACGGCGGGCTCGGCCTGCTGATCGTGCAGCGCATCGTGCAGTTGCATGGCCGCCGCATCGAGCTGCGCGAAAGCGATCAGGGTGCGCTGTTCGTGTTCGCCTTGCCGCGCGCGGATGCGGAGACGAACTAGACGTCTTCTGCTGGTGGCGCGACACCGCTTTCCATCGGCAGCAGCAGCCGGATGCAGGCACCACCGAGCGCCGAATCGGCCACTTCCACGTGGCCGCGATGCTTGTCCGCCACCACCTGCACCAGCGCCAGCCCCAGCCCGAAACCCGGGCTGGCCTGGTCCAGCCGCACGTAGGGCTGCAACACCTGGCTGCGCAGTTCGACGGCGATGCCGGGGCCGTCGTCCTCCACCTGCAGGCACAGCCATCCCTCGTTGAGCGTGCTGACGATGCGGATCTGCCGGCGCGCATAGCGCAGCGCGTTGCCCAGCAGGTTGCGCAGGGCCAGTTCCAGCATGTGCCGGTTGACGTTGACCAGCCCTGCCGGCGACAGGTCCAGCTGCACCGGGATCGTCAGAGGCGCGAACTGGTCGACCACTCCGCGTACCAGTGCGGCCAGTTGCAGGCGCTGGCGGGTGAGCTGATGGCAGCGGCCGAGTGCGGCGTATTCAACGCCGGCGTCGGTCAGGTGCTGCAGGCGGTCCACATCGATGCGCAGCCCGGACAGCGCATCGCGCTGGGCGTCGTCCAATCCGGTGTCTTCCAGATCGGCCAGGCCGAAACGCATCCGCGCCAGCGGTGTACGTACTTCGTGCGCCACCGCCTGGGCCAGCACGCGCTGGCTTTCCAGCAGCAACTGCAGCTGTTCGGCCATGTGGTTGAACGCCTTGGCCAACGGCCGCACCAGCGCGGTGCCGGCACGCGGCGCACGGCTGTCGAGCTGGCCATCGCGCATCCGTCGCGCGGTCTGCGCCAGCTGCGAGACATCGCGCCACAGCCGGTAGACCATCACGTACATCGGCAACGCCACCGCCACCATCAGGATCAGCAGGATGATGGCCACGCCGGAGGCCTCGCTGTCCTGCCAGCCTTCCTCGGGCAGGGCCTGGTCCAATGGTCCCAGGACCAGCGCACTGCTGCTGTTGCCGACGCGCTGCAGGCTGCGCATGCTGTCCAGCTCGATCTGCACGTGTCCGTTGAGCAAGCCCTTGCGCTGTTTCGCCGGCAGTATCGCCGCCGCCTCGGTCAGCGGCATCAGCTGCAGCGGATAGGCGAAATCGCTGTCCAGCTGTTGTGCCAGGGCTGGCCACTGCGCCGGTGGCGTTTCGGCGAAGCGATGCTGCAGCATCGCATGCGGGCCGCGCATTTCCGCCTGCAGGCTGGCCTCGGTGCGGTCTTCCAGCAGCGTATCCCAGGCCCACAATCCGACCACGATCAGCAGCAGATGGGCGACCAGGAAGCCGATGCCGTAGCGCAGGAAGTGGAAGGCGTGGCCACGCATGGCCGACGATGGATGCTTCATCCCCATGCCGATCGGCTGAACAGGTAACCACGGCCGCGCACGGTCTTGATCCGCTCGGGCTGTTCCGGGTTGTCGCCCAGCTTGCGCCGCAGCCGCGAGATGCGCGCATCGATCGAGCGGTCCAGGCCATCGAAGGCGATGCCGCGCAGGCCGCGCAGCAGCGCATCGCGGTCGAGGATCTGGCCCGCGTTGCCGGCCAGCAGGAACAGCAGGTCGAATTCGGCGGTGGTCAGTTCCAGCAGGCGGCCCTGCAGGTGCACGTTGCGGGTGGACGGGTCGATGCTCAGTTCACCGAAACGCAGCGCTTCATCGCGTGGCTCGACCCGGCGATGGCGGCGCAGGTGGGCGCGCAGGCGGGCCAGCAGCACCCGCGGCTCGATCGGCTTGCCGATGTAGTCGTCGGCGCCCAGTTCCAGTCCCAGTACCTGGTCGATGTTGTCGGTACGGGCGCTCAGCACGCAGATGATCCCGTCATAGTGGGGCCGGATCTGCCGACACACTTCGAAACCATCCTGGCCCGGAAGGCCGATGTCGAGCAGGACCAGCGCCGGCTTTTCGCTGAGGATCCGGGCGATCGCGCGCTGGCCGCAGCGCTCATGGGCGACCTGGTAACCGTGCCGCTGCAGGTAGTCGCTGACCATCGTGCCCAGCCGAGCGTCGTCTTCAACCAGTACGATATCCAGCATTTACAAGGCCTCCGGGGCGCTTCCGTACCGCCGTGGCACGAGCGCGGCGATGCTATCCCAGCTGTCGGGCCGCCCGGGTCCTGGGGGCGGGCGCCATTCAGCCGGGGTTGCTGGCGCACGGGCCGGGCCTCAGGCCGGGCAATGACTTGGCTGCAGCGTAGCAATCGCGTTGTTACAAAACGTTACGCAAGGCGCGCCTGCGGTGACGGTCGCTGACAGCGCTACGACTGACGTGGCGCTCGGCGGGGCCGAGCATGGCAGCTCTCCCCCTCCGCGTGCCGCCCTCATGCCGTCCGCCTCCTGCCCCGTGCGTTCCCTTGATTGCCATTGCCATGGAGGCCAGCGATGAGCGGCGTGGTCGGGGCCTGGCTGCCGCCGGCCGACGACGAGCAGTTGCTGCAGCAGCTGGCGCCGATGCTGCGGGCGCTGCAGCAGCGCGGCCGCGGTCGCATCGGTTACTGGACCGATGCCGACGCAGGACTGGCCCTCGGTCATTGCCGTGCGCCGACCGACATGCCGTTGCAACCGCTCAGTTCCAGCTGTGGGCGCTACGTGCTGTGCCTGGATGGCCGCATCTACAACAGGGCGGCGCTGCAGTCGCAGCTGCGCGATCTGCCACGCAGCTGCACCGATGCACGCCTGCTGCTGCAGGCCATCGTGGAGTGGGGCGTGCAGCGTGCGCTGACGCGCATCGAAGGGGCGTTTGCGTTCAGTGTCTGGGACCGCCAGGCGCATGAACTCTGGCTGGCGCGCGACCCGGTCGGCGAACGGCCGTTGTATTACGGGTGGTACCAGGGCCAGTTCCTGTTCGCTTCGGAGCTGAAGGCGCTGCAGGCCTTTGCCGGATTCGCTCCCAGCATCGACCAGGATGCACTGAGCCTGCTGCTGCGCCATGACTATGTGCCCGCGCCGCACACCATCTATCGGGGCATCCACAAGCTGGTGGCCGGGGCGATGCTGCGCGTGGACCTCAACGATCATGCCGCCGGCGGATCAACGCAGGCGACGCAGGGAGGCCATCGTTACTGGTGCGCGCGCGATGCGATGCAATCCGCGCTGCAGCAGCCGTTGCAGCCGGCGCCCAGCCTGGAGCAGGCCACCGACCAGCTGGAAGTGGTGCTGCAGCAGGCGATCGCCGCGCGCATGCATTCGCCCGTGGCCTGCGGCGCGTTCCTGTCCGGGGGCACCGATTCGTCGCTGGTGGTGGCGATGATGCAGGCGCAATCAGCGTTGCCGATCGAAGCATGGACGGTGGGGTTCGACGACCCCGGTCACGACGAGAGCGACTGGGCCTCGCAGGTCGCCCGCCACCTGGGCGTGCACCACCACCTGCACAGGATGGACAGCCGGCAGGGCCTGGATCTGCTGCAACGCTTGCCGCAGGTCTGGTGCGAACCGTTCGCCGATGCCTCGCAGCTGCCCACCCTGCTGGCCAGCGAGCTGCTCGGCGCGCGCAAGCCGGTGGCGTTGACCGGCGACGGCGGCGATGAACTGTTCTTCGGCCATCCCAGTTATGGCCGCGCGTTGCGCAATGCGCGCCTGTGCGGTGGCCTGCCGGACTGGGTGCGCGACCTCGCGCGACGTGGCAGCAGCCGCTTGAACGTCGAGCGGGGTCGGCTTGGCGGATGGCGGGCACTGGTGGCCGAGGTGGCCGCCAACGATGTGGAGGGGCATTACCTGCAGCGCGTCACCCGCTGGCGGCAGCCGACCCAGGTGGTATTGGGCGCACGCGAGCCGGCGACGATCTTCCAGCAGCAGGACACCGCACTGCCGGCAGAAGCACGCATCCAGCTGCTGGATTTCCGCATGGATCTGGCCGAAGGCATCCTTGCCAAGGTCGACCGCGCCGGCATGGCGGCCGGCGTGGAAACGCGCTCGCCGTTGCTGGACATGGAGGTGGTGCGCCTGGCCTGGCGCCTGCCGCAGCACCTCAAATACCACGACGGTGAGCACAAGCGGATCCTCAAGCATCTGCTGTCGCGCTACCTTCCCGCGCCGCTGGTCTATCGTCCCAAGCGCGGTTTCGGCCCACCGATGGCGCGCTGGCTGGCCGGCCCGCTGCGTGACTGGGCGGAAGCGCTGCTCGACCCGCAACTGCTGCGCAACCAGGGCTGCTTCGATGCGGTGCGCGTGCGCGCGATCTGGGAGGCGTTCCTGCGCGGCGAGCGCAAATGGCATACGCACCTGTGGAACGTGTTGATGTTCCAGGCGTGGTACCAGCACTGGCACGGGAATCGCGGGCGCTAGCCGGGAGCGATCCTTACGGGCGCGGCGGATCTTGCTGGCGCAGGGCGGAGGCCCTTGCGTGCGAATGTCCTCCGGCGCCGGCCGTTGGCCGTCACCTCCCCCTTTACTTCGCACGCAAGGGCCTCCG
>NZ_JBHZOP010000097.1:0-10887 GCF_042787595.1 Stenotrophomonas sp. YIM B13575
TCCCCGCCTGACGTCAGTGCGTGCGTACATCCAGAGGCTGCCGGCCAGCGGCCGGCACTACCGTGCCCGTCTGCAGGAAGGGCCGAAGCTCCTCCTGCAAACACAGTTGCTACATGGACGTATTCACGGCGTCCCCCGCAACCGGACCCACCCCGCCATCCCACGGAATGCAGGTTTTTGACGTTGACGTTGCCGTTGCTTCGGCAGGTGCAGGGCGCAGCCCTGCCGGACCACCACCGGTGGTTGCAGCAGCAACCGAAAAAATTGGCCATCATCAACCGACCCCCACGTCGTACGGCCCGCCCGTTCCGCCAGCCATGCCTGAATACCGCTCCCGCACCTCCACCGCTGGCCGCAACATGGCCGGCGCCCGCGCCCTGTGGCGTGCCACCGGCATGAAGGATGGCGACTTCCACAAGCCGATCATCGCCATCGCCAACTCCTTCACCCAGTTCGTGCCCGGCCACGTGCACCTGAAGGACCTTGGCCAGCTGGTCGCGCGCGAGATCGAACAGGTCGGCGGCGTCGCCAAGGAATTCAACACGATCGCCGTGGACGACGGCATCGCCATGGGCCACGACGGCATGCTGTACTCGCTGCCCAGCCGCGAGATCATCGCCGACTCGGTGGAGTACATGGTCAATGCGCACTGCGCCGATGCGCTGGTCTGCATCAGCAACTGCGACAAGATCACCCCCGGCATGCTGATGGCCGCACTGCGCCTGGATATTCCGGTGGTGTTCGTGTCCGGCGGCCCCATGGAAGCGGGCAAGACCAAGCTGTCCGAGCACAAGCTGGACCTGGTTGATGCCATGGTCGTCGCCGCCGACGACAGCGCCTCGGATGAGAAGGTTGCCGAGTACGAGCGCAGCGCCTGCCCCACCTGTGGCTCGTGCTCGGGCATGTTCACCGCCAACTCGATGAACTGCCTGACCGAAGCGCTGGGCCTGTCGCTGCCCGGCAACGGCACCACCCTGGCCACGCATGCCGACCGCGAAGCGCTGTTCCGCCGTGCCGGCCGCCTGATCGTCGAACTCTGCCATCGCTGGTATGGCGGCGAGGATCCGCGTGCGCTGCCGCGCGGCATCGCCACCCAGGCTGCGTTCGCCAACGCGATGACCCTGGATATCGCCATGGGCGGCTCCACCAACACCATCCTGCACCTGCTGGCCGCCGCGCAGGAAGCGGAGGTCCACTTCGACCTGTCCCACATCGACGCACTGTCGCGGCGCGTGCCACAGCTGTGCAAGGTGGCGCCGAACTCGCCCAAGTACCACGTCGAAGATGTGCATCGCGCCGGTGGTGTGTTCGGCATCCTCGGTGAGCTGGACCGCGCCGGGCTGCTGGATACCTCCGTGCCCACCGTACACAGCAACACGCTCGGCGAAGCACTCGATCGCTGGGACGTGATGCGCAGCGACAACGACACCCTGCACACCTTCTTCAAGGCCGGCCCGGCCGGCATTCCCACCCAGGAAGCCTTCAGCCAGGCCACGCGCTGGCCGTCGCTGGATGTTGACCGCGCCGAGGGCTGCATCCGCTCGCTGCAACACGCTTACTCACGGGAAGGTGGCCTCGCCGTGCTGCGCGGCAACCTCGCCGTCGACGGCTGCGTGGTGAAGACCGCCGGCGTGGACGAATCGATCCACGTGTTCGAAGGCAATGCACGCGTGTTCGAAAGCCAGGACGCGGCGGTCGCCGGCATCCTCGCTGATGAAGTGAAGCCCGGCGACGTGGTGGTCATCCGCTACGAAGGCCCGAAGGGTGGCCCGGGCATGCAGGAAATGCTGTATCCGACCAGTTACCTGAAGTCGAAGGGGCTGGGCAAGCAGTGCGCACTGCTGACAGACGGGCGTTTCTCCGGTGGTACCTCGGGCCTGTCGATCGGCCACGTCTCGCCGGAAGCGGCCAGCGGCGGTGTGATCGGGCTGGTGGAGGATGGTGACCGCATCCGCATCGACATCCCGGCGCGGCGCATCGACCTGCTGCTGGACGACGCCACGCTGGCCCAGCGCCGCGCCGAGGCCGATGCGCGTGGCTGGAAGCCGCGTGCACCGCGCCCGCGCAAGGTCACCAGCGCGCTGAAGGCGTACGCCCTGCTGGCCACCAGCGCCGACAAGGGCGCCGTGCGCAACACCGCCCTGCTCGGCGATTGAAGACGGGTAGTGCCGGCCGCTGGCCGGCAGTGCCCCTTCAGCACGCGGCACTACCCGCCCCCGGGGTGCATCATGTGCGGCCCCACACATGGACGTCCTGATGCGCCGTTTCCTCAGCCTGATATCACTGGCACTGGCCACTGCGACCGCGTCGGCGTCCGCCGACGAATGCCGCTTCGACAACCGTGCCGAACTGCTGGCGATGTCACCTGGAGCATTCGACCACGGCCCCGGCGAGGGTTGGGACGCGCTGGTCCGGCGCGCCGGCTGCCAGTTGGAACTGGCTGACCTGTTCGCCGCATACCGGCGCCAGGCCAAGGCGAGCGGCCACCCAGAGCTGGCCTGGCACGAGGCACAACTCCGGGCCTACGAGGGGCAACGCGATCCCGCCAGCGCGCTGATGCGGTTGACGTACAAGCCTGCCGGCGCCGACCCGGAGGGGTGGAACCTCTACGTGGATGCAACCATCGCCTTTCTGGATGACGACCTGCCGGCACTACGACGTGCTCGCGCGCGCTTGGCCGCCCTGCCGCTGCCACCCGGTACCACGCTCAGGGATGGGATGGTCGAGATGCGAAGCGCAGAGGGCCTGCAGCACGTCGCATGGCCACCGCGGCTGAAGACGGTGGACGACCTGATCCGCTGCATGTACCAGCCCTACGCACTGGCGTCCGAGTCATGCCCCCAGTCGCAGTACTGAAAGGCGAAACGACCCTGCTCGCGCGGCGGGGTCAGAGCCCTTCCGGCGGAAGGGATCCGACCCTGCTGCTCAGCCGATGGTGCGCTTGAACGGCGGCAGCGCGTCGATGATGCGCTTGCCGTAGCGGCGGGTCAGCAGCCGCGAGTCGAGGATGATCACCCGGCCGGTGTCGGTGGAGGTGCGGATCAGGCGGCCGGCGAACTGGGTCAGCGTGCGCAGCGCATGGGGAATGGCAATCAGGTTGAACGCATTGAGCCCGCGCGCTTCCACCCACTCGCTGAGGGTGGCGGTCTGCGGATCGGTCGGCACCGCGAACGGGACCTGGGTGATCACCACCGTGGTGCAGGCCTCACCCGGAAGATCCAGGCCTTCGCCGAACGAGTTGAGTCCGAACAGCACCGAACCCTCGCCGGCAGCCACGCGGCGCAGGTGTTCGTCGATCATGCGCGTCTTCGACATCTCGCCCTGCACCAGCACCTGCTTGCGCTTGGCGGCCGGCATCAGGCCTGCCACCTTCTCCATCTTCCAGCGCGAGGTGAACAGCACCATCGAGCCCTTCGTCCAGTCCAGTTCCTTGCCGATGTAGCGCGCCACTTCACGCGGATGGCCTTCGCGGTCATCGGGCGTGACCGGGAACGGCGGCACGATCAGCTCGGCCTGGTTGGGCAGGTCGAACGGGGAAGACAACGAGACCATCTCGGCGGTTTCAGGGATGCCGTTGTCGATCGCCAGCGCCTGGAAATCGCCGCCGCCGGTCAGCGTCGCCGAGGTCAGCACCACCGAATCCACTTCATCCCACAACAGCTTGCGCAGCACGTGCGCGGCCGACACCGGCGAGCCATGCAGCACGAGGTCGCCGTCGCGGGTGGCGGTCACCCAGCGCGCCATCGGCGGCGCGCCTTCCTTGTCCTCGCGGCGCCAGACCTGCCACAGGTTGTACTGCTGCTCGATCATCTCCAGCGCCATGCCCAGGTTGCGCTGCAGGCGCTCGCGCGCCGGATCGTCCGGCTTGCCCTTGGCGACCTGCGCGGTGGCCGCGTGCGCCCAGTTGTAGAGGCTGCGGGTATCGTCGGCAAGCGCCTCGATCGGCTCGCGCCAGGCCTCGGGCAGGCGCCCGTTGGCCGCGCGCCACATCGGTTCCTCATCGGCCGGCGCCGGCATCCACACCGCCTCGACATGATCGCGGAACGCACGCAGGCCCTTG
Source organism: Stenotrophomonas sp. YIM B13575 (assembly GCF_042787595.1). Classification (NCBI taxonomy): domain Bacteria; kingdom Pseudomonadati; phylum Pseudomonadota; class Gammaproteobacteria; order Lysobacterales; family Lysobacteraceae; genus Stenotrophomonas; species Stenotrophomonas sp. YIM B13575. The sequence continues at coordinate 4,061 of NZ_JBHZOP010000097.1, forward strand.
GCCACGTTGCTGGCCGCGTCGATGGCTTCGTTCGGCAGCAGGTTGCCGAGGCGATCCTTGTCGACCGCGCGGTAGGCGCCGGCGATCAGGATCTGCAGGCGGCCGGTGCGCTTGGCCATCTCGTCCAACGCCAGGCTGGCCGCACCCTGATCGATGGCCACATTGCCAACGTGGTGGCCTTCGTCGAGCACCAGCAGCATGTCCGACGGCGCGGCGATCATCGGCTGGCCGTTGTCGCTGTCACCAATGGACAGCGCCGACAGCAGCAGCGCGTGGTTGGTGACCACGATCTGCGCGTCACGCACGGTGTTGCGCGAGCGCAGCACCGCGCACTGCGCCGAGTACGCACAGCGTCGCCCCGCACAGCCCGAGGCCGGGGTGGTGATGCGGCTACGCAGGCCGGGACTGATGGTTTCCGGTGCGTTGTCGATGTCGCCATCCCAGCTACCGCTGGTGAAGGCCACGGTGAGGCGCTTGGCGATGTCCATCTCGATCGGCGCCAGCGGGCGGTCGAACAACGGCTGCTCGTCCTCGAACATGCCGTTCTGCGCGCCCTCGCCGTGCGCCTCGGCGGCGTTGCGCGTGCACAGGTAGCGGGTGCGGCCCTTGGCCAGGGCAACGGTCGCCTCCAGGCCGGTGGCCTTGAGGAAGTTCGGGATATCGCGCTCGACCAGCTGCGACTGCAGCGCCACGGTACCGGTGCTGATCACCAGCTTCTTCTTGCTGGCCAGGGCAATCGGCACGCCGGCGGTCAGGTAGCCCAGGCTCTTGCCCACGCCGGTCGGTGCCTCGACCACGCCCACACCGCCGCTGGTGGACAGCGCACGCGACACCACGCCGATCATCTGGCTCTGCGAGCGGCGGGTGGAGAAGCCGGGGGTATTGGCCTGCAGCGTCGTGTACGCCTTGCGGATCGCGTCCTTCAAGGTGTCATCGAGCTTGCGTGGGGCGGCGACGGTTTCGGTCACGCCAGAACTACCGTAGCGGGGTCAGGCCGGCCATTGTCGCATGGCCGGCCACGGGCTCCGAGGCGCGGGCGCTGAACAGGGTCAGCCGCGTCGCGCGATGGCTGGATGCGCGCCCCACAACCCTACCGACGCGGCCACTGCCGCCATCGCGGTCAGGGCGTCGCAGTGCGCTGCCGCAGCAGCCGTACCAATGCCCAGACCAGCAGTACCGTACCGACGGCATCGAGCATGGCCAGGCCGAAGTGAACCACGCCCAGCACGGTGCTCAGCTGCGAGATCGCACTGAAGTCACCCCGGCTGACCATCCACATCGGCACCAGGTTGGCCAGCAGGCTGCCCATGCTGGACGCCAGCAACAGCAGCAGGCCGGAAAGCGCGCCGGTACGTGCCGGATCGCGCGGCGCGCCCATCACCCAGACCAGGCCGACGCACAGGGCGATCAGCACCGGCAGGCGCACGCCGACCATGGTCAGCAGGGAGACCATCAGAGCCTGGCTGTCCATCGATCAGTCCTGCCCGGCGAAGGCACCGGCTCCGGCGCGCAGCTGCTGGTAGACCGCGTCGGTCTGCGGGCGTACGGCGTGCCACTGCAGGAAGCTCTCCGCCGCCTGCTCGACCAGCATGCCCAGGCCATCGACCGTGTTGCGGCACTGCGCGGCGCGCGCCCAAGCCAGGAAGGCGATGGCGGCCTCGCCGTAGTTCAGGTCGACCGCCGTGGTCATCGAATTGACCAGAGACAGCGGCAGCTTGAACTCGGCGTCGCGATCGCGGCCGGCCGAAGTGGCGTTGAGGATCAGCTCGAAATCTCCGAGGTCGCGCAGATCGTCCCAGTAACGGCTGAGCGCGCGGCCCGGCTCGCCCATGGCATCGATCAGTTCGTCGGCGCGTTCCGGCGTGCGGTTGACCACCACCAGTTCGGTGATGCCGGCATCGAGCAGCGCCGGCGCGACGCTTCGCGCCGAACCACCGGCGCCCAGCAGCAGCACGCGGCGGCCGCGCAGGTCCAGGCCGTGGCGGTCGGTGAGGTCGCGCACCAGACCGATGCCATCGGTGGTGTCACCGTGCCAGCGGTCGCCCTTGCGCAGCAGAGTGTTGACCGAGCCGGCGCGGCGCGCGCGTGCGGTCAGCGTGGTGCACACGGAGAATGCCGCTTCCTTGTGCGGTGAGGTGACGTTGGCACCGACACCGCCCTCAGCGGCGAACACCTCCAGCCCGGCCAGGAAGGCGTCCGGGGCGAGATCGATGCTGCGGTAGTCGAGGGAGATGCCTTCCTGGCGACCGAACGCCGCATGGATCTGCGGCGACTTCGAGTGGGCGACGGGGTGTCCGAAGACGGCGTAACGATCGGTCATGGAATCCTCAAGCTGGCTAGACTGGTGCTCTTTCGTGCATGGACCTGGATGATGCGTATCGCCCCGACCCTGCTGGTGCTCGCCGCCAGTCTACTCTCTGCCCCGGTGGCGATGGCGTTGAACGAGTACGGCATCGAGGGCATGGGCGTGGTCTCCACCCGCGCCGATGAGGGCCGGGCCACGATCAGCGCCGATGGCCAGCGCATCGTCTTCGCCCGTCGTGGCGAGGCCGGCTGGGGGCTATGGCAGGCGCGCGTGGTCGACGGCCGCTGGCAGCAGGCGCAGGCCTTGCCGCTGGCAGTGACCGGCGAGGTGCGCGACCCGTATTTCAGCCACGACGGCCGCTGGCTGCTGTTCGCCGCAGGCCGCGAGGGCCGGCTGGCGCTGTACCGGGCGGCGATTGCCGCCGATGGCGGCTTGGGCACCCCACAACCGTTGGCCGGCGATGGCGGTCGCCATGAGGAGCGCGGCCCGGCATTGAGCGCGGACGGGCGGCGGCTGCTGTTTGCCCGCCAGCAGGGCCGTGGTGCCGGCTGGGACCTGTTCGTGGCCACGCTGGACGCGCAGGGCGCGCGCGGGCCGGCGACGGCGCTGCAGGCATTGAACAGCGCTGCCGATGAAACCGACGGCGACTGGCTGGGCAGCGCAGGCGCCGTGGCCTTCAGCCGTGGTAGCGGTGATACCGCGCAGGTCTGGACCAGCGGTTGCGCGTGGACGGGCGCTGCGTTGCAGCCGCTGGGGTTGTCGTTCAATCAGGGAAGCGGCTGGACCGGCGCGCCGGTGGTCGACAACGCCAAGCCGGGCGAAATGATGGTGGCCAGCAGCGCGGCGAAGTCGCCACGCGCCGGTGGCGTGGACGTGTACCGGCTGGCCGTGCCGAAGGTGGTGGCGGTGGCGGGCTGCGACGGGTAATGGGCAACGGATCGCGCGGGCGTTCATCCACGCATGGCGTGGATCTACTGCAACCCGCGTTGTAGTAGATCCACGCCATGCGTGGATGATGGTTCGGTGGGTGCCGACCGCCCCCCTCCGGTAGGTGCCGACCTTGGTCGGCACAGAAACAAAACCGCCAACCAAGGTTGGCGACTACCAGTAGATCCACGCCATGCGTGGATGATGGTTCGGAGTCGGCACACGGAAGCGCCAACCAAGGTTGGCGACTACCAGAAGATCAACTCAGCGCGACAGCACCTTCGCGCGCTGCTGTTCGTATTCCACTTCGCTGAGCTGGCCATTGTCCTTGCGCCGGTTCAGCGCGGCCAGTTCGGCCTGCACGCTCTCCGGCAGGGCCTGCTCGCGGGCAACCTGGGCGGCAGCGGAAAGCTGCTCGGGCGGGCGCCTGGCGGCGCGCCAGGCAGCGACGAACACGCCGACGATGATGGCCCCGAACACCAGCGTACCGGTGCCCCAGATCAACCATTGCATCCAACCCATTTCAGGTCCCATCGCGTGTTCCTCCGTCCGTCGTGGGCGCTATTGTCAGCGCTCGCGCAGCCAACGCGCCACCTGCGGCGCGAAATAGGTCAGCACGCCATCGGCGCCGGCACGCTTGAAGCCCAGCAGCGATTCCAGCACGCAGGCGCGCTCGTCCAGCCAGCCGTTGGCGAACGCCGCCTTCATCATCGCGTACTCGCCACTGACCTGATAGGCGAAGGTCGGCACGCCGAAGGTCTCCTTCACCCGCCGCACCAGGTCCAGGTACGGCATGCCCGGCTTGACCATCACCATGTCCGCGCCCTCTTCCAGGTCCAGCGCGATCTCGCGCATCGCCTCGTCACCGTTGGCCGGGTCCATCTGGTAGGTCTTCTTGTCGGCCTTGCCGAGGCTGGCCGCGCTGCCCACCGCGTCACGGAACGGGCCGTAGAACGCAGACGCGTACTTGGCCGAGTAGGCCATGATGCGCACGTTGAGGTGGTGGTCGGCGTCCAGCGCACGGCGGATCGCACCGATACGGCCATCCATCATGTCCGAGGGCGAAATGATGTCCGCGCCCGCCTCGGCGTGCGACAGCGACTGCTTGACCAGTGCTTCGACGGTGATGTCGTTGAGCACGTAGCCCTTGTCATCGATGATGCCGTCCTGGCCGTGCGTGGTGTACGGATCCAGGGCAACGTCGGTCATCACCCCCAGCTCCGGGAAACGCGACTTCAGCGCGCGGATCGCACGCTGCGCCAGGCCGTCCTCGGCCCAGGCCGCGGATGCGTCCAACGACTTCTGCGAGGCGTCCAGCACCGGGAACAGATCGATCACCGGGATGCCGAGTTCCAGCGCTTCCTCGGCCACCTTCAGCAGTTCTTCGATCGACAGCCGCTCCACGCCCGGCATCGACGGCACCGCAACGCGGCCAGCCGGTTCGTGCACGAACACCGGATAGATCAGGTCGTCGGTGGTCAGCGTGTTTTCGCGCATCAGGCGGCGCGAGAATTCGTCATGGCGCATGCGCCGCGGGCGGTAATGGGGATGAGGCATGGCAGGCTCCGAGGAGTGGCTATTGCAACAGGTAACCCTGCGGCAGCAGGGGTTCGGGCAACGGGCGTTCGCCGAGGGCATCGAGCTGGTCGATCTCGATGGTGCGCACCAGCGCGTCCAGCGGCAGGTCGTTCGGCTCCAGGCCGAACGGGTCTTCCATTTCTTCACCCAGCTGGTCCAGGCCGAAGAAGGCATAGGCCAGCACCGCCGACAGCACCGGCGTGGCCCAGCCCAGCGAACTGGCCAGGCCGAACGGCAGCAGTACGCAGAACATCCACGCGCAGCGGTGCAGCAACAGGGTGTAGGCGAACGGCAGCGGGGTGGTGAGGATGCGCTCGCAGCCGGCCTGGATCGAGGACATCGCGTGCAGGCGCTCTTCCAGCTGGACGTAGAGGATCGAATCGAGCGTGCCTTCGCGCCGGGCCTGGGCCAGTTCGGCGGCGATCATCGCCAGCAGCGCATCGGGCACGTTCTCGCGCTGAGCGAGCTGCCCGCGCTGTTCCTCGTCCAGCCATGGCACCGCGGCCAGCGCCACGTCGCGGGCACGCAGGCGCGCGGCCAGTGCGTAGGCGAAGGCGGTGGTCAGGTAGCTGATGCGCTGGCGGCGCGGCGCGTCGTCGGCCAGCAGTACCTGTACCTGGCGGGCCAGCGAACGCGATTCGAACACCAGCTGGCCCCACAGCTTGCGGCCCTCCCACCAGCGGTCGTAACAGGCGCTGTTGCGGAAGCTGAGGAAGATCGACAGGACCAGGCCGAGCAGGGTGAACGGGGTGACCGAGATGCGCTCGATGCCGACCGGCGGCGCCAGTTCCACCACCGCGGCGACCGCAATGGAGAGGATGAGGATGGCCAGTACCTTGGGCGCGATCGCCGGGACGATGGAGCCACGCAGGATGTACAGCAGTTGCCAGCCGTGGGGACGGGAACGAATGATCATGGGAGCAGCCGCGCGGCGCGCGGTTCGACAGGCACGCGGGGGGCTCGCGCAGCCGCCCATTCTACTCCCTGCCCGGCCAGCGGCCGTGTACCTGCGACGCCCTGTCGCACCGGCCGTACTGCCTCAGATGACGCCGCCGCCGAGCCCCAGGCGCAGGATGCCGACCACCACCACGATGCCGTTCAGGATCAGCCCGGTCCAAGCCCGGCCGCGCTTGCTGGGGTGGGTGAACAGGATGCCGAGCGCAGCAATGATCGCGCCGACCGCAGCAAACGGGATCAGGAACCAGTTGCCCCAGCCCAGCAGCGGTATCAACGCCAGGATCATCCACAGCAGCGCCAGTACGCCCCACAACAGACTGATCACACCCATAGCGCACTCCCCGTGGTTGTTCTTGCTCCCAACCATAGCCGTTCCCGGCAGCGCCGCCTACCGCCGTTGCCGTCAACCTCACCGGCGCCGTGCTAGCGTGCGGCCATGGGTCGAGCCCCGATGTTGGCGCCGATTCAGAGTGCCCGGCTGATGATCCGAACCAGTCCTACAGGGGTATACGCCATGAATATCCGTTGGGTCGCCTTGGCGGCCATGCTGCTGACCGTTGCCGGTTGCGCCAGCACTTCCAAGGTCATGCTGGGCCGCGCCCGCGCGCCGATCGATCCGGCCCAGGTGCAGATCTATTCGACGCCACCCGCCGGTTCGCAGGAAATCGCCCAGCTGGAGTCGTCGTCGGCGGTGGGCTTCGGCACGCAGGGCCAGACCGACGCCGCCGTGGCCCGCCTGAAGCGCGAAGCGGCCGCGCTCGGTGCCAACGGCGTGATCCTGATGGGCGTGGGCAGCAGTGGCTCACCGGTCGGCATGTCGGTGGGTGCCGGCAGCTACGGTTCGCACGTGGGCGGTGGCGTGGGCATCGGTATACCGACCACGCAGAAACGCGCGGCCGGCGTGGCGATCTGGGTGCCGAATCCGGCGCCGCCGGCACGCCTGCCGACACAGACGATCACCCCGCAACCGCAGCGGTGACCCGCACGGGTCAGCGCAGGTAGCGCCGGGCCATGCCCGGCGTCTCTTCCCTTCCGCTGCGCTGGCCGGGCGTGGCCCGGC
>NZ_JBHZOP010000098.1:0-8409 GCF_042787595.1 Stenotrophomonas sp. YIM B13575
GGCGGGTGGGGTTGGCGGGGTATCCGCGCCATGGATGGCGCGGCTAAGCCTCCAGGGATGGATTCACGGCGTCCCCGCCAATCCCACCCGCCCAGCCCCCACTCAGAAATCCAGCTTTCAGCGACCAACCCACCCCACCACGGAGGGGCCCCGCCGTTCGCCGATCCCCGCCGAAGGCGCGCTCTCCGCGATAAAAATAATTTCCAGGAAGCTGTCGATCCTCGCGCCCCCGGTTCGTTGTATGAGGGAAGGGCACGCACCCGCAGCCCAGTGGAGACCGCAATGAAAGTGATGGTGATCGTCAAAGCCAACGCCGATTCCGAGGCCGGGCGCATGCCCAGTGAACAGGAACTGGCCGCCATGGGCGCCTACAACGAACAACTGGTGGCCGCCGGCATCATGCTCGCCGGGGAAGGCCTGCATGCCACCCAGCGCGGGCGCCGCATTCATTTCGGCAGCGGTGCGCCGCAGGTCGAGACCGGCCCATTTGGTCCGGCCGGCCAGCAGATCGCCGGGTTCTGGCTGTGGGAGGTGCGCTCGCTGGACGAGGCCACCGAATGGGCCAGCCGTGCGCCCTTCGGTGCAGGCGGTGCGCTGGAGCTGCGCCCGCTGATCACCGCCGAAGACTTCGGTGAAGCCTTCACCCCCGACTTACAGCAGCAGGAACAGCGTCTGCGTGCACAGCTGGAAGGTTGATTCGATCCATTTCTCCGCCGGGCATGGCCCGGCGCTACCGCCCTGAAACGTACAACGGAGCAATGCCATGAAACTGATTCCCTTCCTTGGCTTCAGCGGCCAGGCCCACGACGCGATGGCGTTCTATGCGAAAGCACTCGGCGGCCAGGTCACCTCGGAAATGAAGTACCGCGACATGCCGCCGTCCGATGGTTCGCCGGGCTGCAATGAGATGCCGGCCGACACGCTCGACCATGTGGCCCACAGCCAGTTGGAGATCGGCAGCGCGATCGTGATGGCGGCCGACGGCCCCGGTGGCGGCGAGGGTGGTTCCACCACCATCAACGTCGACGTGGACAGCATCGAAGAAGCCGAACGCGTGTTCGCCGCGCTGGCCGAAGGTGGCCAAGTGCAGATGCCGATCGCCGAAACCTTCTGGGCGCACCGCTGGGGCATGTTGACCGACCGTTACGGCAAGCCGTGGATGGTCAACTGCATGAAGCAGCCCTGATCCCTTTTTCCTTCATCCACAAGGAGCTCTACCGATGAGTGCACCGCAACCGCAGATGATCTTCGTCAACCTGCCCGTGCAGGATCTGGAAAAAGCCAAGACGTTCTTCGCCGCGTTGGGCTACAGCTTCAACCCGGCTTTCACCGACGAGAACGCCGCCTGCATGGTGGTCAGCGAGAGCATCTTCGTGATGTTGCTGACCCAGCCGTTCTTCAAGCAGTTCACCACCAAGCCGATTGCCGATGCGCATGGCCACACCGAGGTGATCACCTGCCTGTCGGCGGACAGCCGCAAGGCGGTGGACGTGATGGTGGACAAGGCGCTGGCTGCCGGCGCCAGCGAACCACAGCCGGCGCGTGACTACGGCTTCATGTACCAGCGCGGCTTCCAGGACCTGGACGGCCACCTCTGGGAAATCGCACACATGGACGGCGAGCCGGGCTGACCGGCCGCCGCAGGGAGACTCCCCATGGCTTACGTGGATGCTTACGTGCTGCCGTGCCCGCAGGACAAGGTGGCGGCCTACCGCCGCCTTGCCCGCAAGGCCGGTGCGGTCTGGAAGGATCATGGCGCGCTGCAGTACATGGAGTGCGTGGCCGACGACGTGCAGCCCGGGAAATCGACGTCGTTCCCGCAGGCGGTGAAACTCAAGCCGGGCGAAACGGTGATCGTGGCCTTCGTGGTGTTCCGCACGCGCGCGGCGCGTGATCGCATCAACAAGAAGGTGATGGCCGACCCGCGGCTGGCGCATATCGGCCCCAAGGACATGCCGTTCGATACCAAGCGCATGTTCTGGGGCGGCTTCAAGCCGATCGTGGACGCGTGAACGCCGGTGCTTGTGCAGGCCGGGCCCGCATGCTGTGATCGCTGCATGCACGAGCCCGCCCTGAGCCAGCGCCTGGACACCCTCTGGCGGATGGAATCGCCAGTGTTGATCGCGCGCCTCGCGCGCCTGCTCGGCGGCGACGTCGGCCGCGCCGAAGAGCTGGCCCAGGACACCTGGCTGGCCGCGCTGGAGCGCTGGCCGGTGCAGGGCATCCCGGACAATCCCGGAGCCTGGCTGATGACCACCGCGCGCAACCGTGCCATTGATGTGCTGCGCCAGCACCAGCGGGTGGCGCAGCAGCATGCGCAATGGGGAGAGGAGCTGCACCCGGCCGCATTGCCCGCGCCCGACGACAGCCAGGCCCTGGAAGATGACATCGGCGATGACCTGCTGCGCCTGATGTTCGTGGCCTGCCATCCCGTCCTGCCTGCCGACGCGCGGGTAGCGCTGACCCTGCGCCTGCTGGGTGGGTTGACCACGATCGAGATCGCCCGCGCGTTCCTGCAGCCGGAGCCGACCATCGCCCAGCGCATCGTGCGGGCCAAGCGTACGTTGGCGCAGAAGCAGGTGCCCTACGAAGTGCCGCGTGCCGAAGCATTGCCGGAACGACTGGAGTCGGTGCTGGAGGCGATCTACCTGGTATTCAACGAAGGCTATGCGGCCAGCGCCGGCGACGACTGGATGCGACCGGCACTGTGTGCCGAGGCGCTGCGGCTGGCGCGCATTCTGGCCCATCGGATGCCGGCGCCTTCGGTGCTGGGTCTGTTGGCGCTGATGGAACTGCAGGCCTCGCGCGCGGCGGCCCGGGTGGATGCGCAGGGCGCGCCGATCCTGCTGGACCAGCAGAACCGGGCGCAGTGGGATTGGCTGCAGATCGAACGCGGCCAGCAGGCATTGGCGCGCGCGGTGTCGGCAGGCGGCGGCGATGATCCGTATGTGCTGCAGGCGCGGATCGCCTTCTGCCATGCCAGTGCGCGTCGCGCCGAAGACACCGACTGGGCGCGGATCGCCGCACTGTATGCGCAGTTGCTGCAGGTGATGCCGTCGCCGGTGGTGGCATTGAACCGGGTGGTGGCGGTGTCGCGCAGCGAAGGTGCGTTCGCGGCGTGGGCGCTGTTGCAGCCCTTGCTGGACGAGCCACGCCTGCAGGGCTATGCACCGCTGATGGTGGTACGCGGTGAGCTGCTGCAGCAACTGGGACGGGAGCAGGATGCACGTGACGCATTCGCCTCGGCAGCGGCCCTGAGCCAGAACCAGGCAGAGCGGACCTTGCTGCGGCAACGGGCCGGCCTGCCGCCGGAAAATTGAAGCCGACAAGGTCAGCACTTGTCGGTTTGCCCCGGAGCGGCTATGTTTCGCGCCCAGCGGGCGTGTTCACGCCTGTCTTTCGTGTGTCATGACCGAGGAGCGGTTGGATGTTTTCAAGGACGAAGAGCGCACCGCGCGCTTTTGCGCGCCTGCTTGCCTATGCCCTGTGCCTGGCCGTATGGCCGTTGGCCAGCCAGGCCGCAGACAAATCGCAGCAGGCCTACTGGGCCGGCTTTGCCTATACCGCTGACGCCGCCGCCGTACAGGCGACCACCCCGCATGCGCACGCCGTGCTGGAAAAGCGTGGCCTGATTCCGCTCAACCAGACCCTGGCACAGGCGCTCAAGCGCCGCGCGCCGGCCAACCTGGAACTGATCGACCAGCCGGTGGCGATGCTCGACGGCACCACCAGTGCCGTGGTCCTGGCCGCTGCGCTGGACCGCGAACTGGTGTCGGTCGAACCGATCGGCGACCAGTACAAGGTGCTGGTGGAAGTGGCCCTGCAGGCGCTGTTCTTCGATTTCCGCGAGCGCCAGGTGATCGCCTCCTATCCGCTCACCCTGCAGCGCATCGACGTGCAGGAGTACCGCCCGGACAGCGACGACATCGACGCGATCGTCGCCGATCTGCTGTACGGCGGTGCCGATACCAGCCTGTCGCAGGTGCTGGCCACGACCCTGGCGCAGGCCAAGCTGCCGGAAGCGGCCACGCGTCGCCTGCAGGTGGGTGCGGTGACCCTCTCCGACGCCACGCTGGCCAAGCTGCCCGACCCGAAGTGGGCCGGTCCGCTGCGTGCCACGCTGGCCCATGAACTGTCCAAGACGCTGTCGTCCAATACCGGTGTCGGCCTGCTGCCGCCGGCCTCGGGCCAGGCGATCGGCGGTGCCATGGCGGCGCGCTTTGCCGACGGCAAGGTCTACCAGCTGAAGATTCCCGAGGCGGACTACGTCATCAGCCTGCAGGTGGATGCGCTGAAGAACGGCGTCATCAGTGAAACGCCGGCGATGAAGACGATGCTGTTCGGCGCCTTCTTCACTGCCAAGGTCACCGAGCCGTTCTCCGGCAAGGTGTACTTCGAACAACCGCTGCGCAAGGGCGCCACCAAGGTGGTGCCGGTCACGCAGTGGCAGGTCGACCAGTGGTCGGCCAGCTACGAAACCCTGCTGGCCGGCTTCGATGCCTTCGCCGGCGCCGCCGCCAAGCGTGCCGATTCGCGCGCCTGGCTGGACGAGCAGAAGCCGGGCGGACGCCCGCTGCAGCAACAGACCCAAGCCCTCCAGGAGTTGATCAAATCATGTCGTTGATGCGTACCATCCTGCTCATCCTCATCGCCCTGGCGGTGGCCTCGCCGGTCGCCGCGCAGACCGCCAGCTCGCGCGGTACCGGTTCGGCCAGCTACAGCCTGCGCCTGAGTGCCGATACCCGTGCCCAGGCCCTGAACAAGGCCAAGGCCAATGCACTGGAGGCGTACATCGCCGAATCCGGCGCGGCCAAGCTGCGCCTGTTTGAATCGCGTCGCGCCGAATTCCTCGGTGAAATCGACCGCTACGTGCTCAGCGCGGTGCAGCTGTCGGACACCGAAGACAAGAAGGCCAAGACCTACAGCGTCACCGTCCGCGCCGAGATCAACACCACGCTGCTGCAGACCAAGCTGGATGCCGGTTCGGCCGTGGCCGGTGCCACCGCTGCGCAGCGCTCGCTGCTGACCTTCCTGTTCATGGCGCGCTCGCAGGACACCGTGCAGTCGTTCCAGGACAAGGAATACCGTCGCGTCGACGCCAGCAGCAGCTACAGCGAGAACACCCGTGAAGGCGACAGCTTCCGCGGCAACTCGGTCAGCACCAACGGCAGCATCAACCAGAACGGCTCGGTGTCGGTCACCAGCGGCGGCAGCACCACCGCGCGCAGCGACAACATCAGCTGGAAGGTGGCCAACGCCGCCGAAGTCAACACCGCCATGACCGGTGCCTTCAGCGCTGCCGGCTACGAAGTGGTTGAAGCCGAATACGTGGAAGGCGAGTCGCGCGGCCTGCTCAGCATCGAGCGCATCCGCAAGGACTTCAGCACCGGCAACGATCTGTCCGCGGCCACCCTGCGCGATACCGCCAACGGCATCCGCGCGGCGAACATCCCGTACATCGCCGTCGGCACCCTCGACGTCGGCATGCGCGACCGTGATCCGGCCAGCGGCAACACCCGCGTGTTCGTCACCGTCACCGGCAAGGTGCTGGACGTGACCGGACGCTTCCCGCGCACCGTGTCGTCGGTGGGCCCGGTGCAGTTCTCCGGTACCGGCCCGAACGAAACCGTCGCCCGTACCAATGCGCTGCAGCTGGCTGCCGAAAAGGCGGCCCAGCAGATGATCAACGAACTGAACGTCAAGGCGGTCCGCTGATACCGGATGTCGCCCGGCTCGGGCTGTTCCGCTGCGCTCGCCGGGCATGGCCCGGCGCTACCAGTGGGCTGCCCAGCGCCATCCATTGCTTCCACGTGCCGCATCGCGGCCGTCTCTCCCAAAGGAATCTTCCATGATCCGTAATACCGCTCTCGTCGTTGCCATCGCGGCCGCCACCCTGTCGATGCCGGCCCATGCCCAGTTCGGCAAGCTGAAGGACATCGCTGGCGCCGCCACCGGCACCTCCAGCAGCAGCACCAGCGCTGCCGCCCCGGACGAAGCCGCGCAGGAAGCGCTGGTCCGTCGTTTCGTCAGCTCGCAGTCGCACTCGCTGCAGGCGCAGACCTCCTTCGCCCGCGCCTTCGGCCTGGCCGAGCAGGTGCAGCTGCTGGAAGCCGAGCGCCAGGCGCTGTCGTCCGGTTCGGTGAACGTCGATGCGATGAAGAAGTCGGTGTCGGTCAGCGAAGCCGCACAGGCTGCCATCGACGAGCGCCAGGCCGCACAGCCGGAACTGAACGCTGAATCCAAGCAGCACTACGCCGAAGGCCTGGTCTCGCTGCTGGCCTCGGCTGCCGAAGCACAGAAGCTGAGTGGCGAAGCCAGCGGTTTTGCGGCCGGCATGAAGAACCTGGGCGCCACCCAGATGGCCACCGTTGGCCGCAAGCTGGCCGCCGGTGCCTGGGTTGCCAAGGAATCGCCGGGCTTCATCAAGGGCCTGTACGGCTCGACCAAGTCGGCCGTGACCTTCGCCAAGAAGAGCAAGGTGAAGGTGCCGTCCAACGCCGATTCGATGCTGGATTCGCTCTGATACGAGGCAGCTCCGCATGCGTACGACGACTCGATTGATCGGCCTGGGCCTGGCCGCGGCCCTGCTGGCAGCCTGCGGCAAGCAGGATGCACCGGCAGAAGCCGCACCCGCCAAGGACAAGGCCGCCAGTGCACTGGCCAGCAATGCGCCGGTGCAGGAAGCGCCCCTGCGTGGCACGCCGGATTTCGGCGGCACCACCCAGGTTGCGCGCGAAGCCGACGGTATCGGCAGCACCCCGGAACTGGCGGTGCTGGCGGCATTGCAGTCGGCCGTGGCCCAGGTCAACGGCGTACGCGTGGCCAGCCAGATGCAGAGCCTGCGCGCAGGCCTGCATGTGGACGTGGACGGTGAACACGTCGGCGATATCCGCGCCGACGCGTTCTCCCAGCAGATGATTGCCGGCTCGCAGGGCGCGGTGCTCGGCTATGAAATCCTCTCGCAGGATGAAGTGAGCCAGCTCGACGAAGAGACCATTGCCCGCGTGCGCGCCAGCGACGAAGGCTGGAGCTTCAAGGGTTCGGCCTCGGCCAGCGCCACCGGCGAAGCCTCCGCCAAGGGCGGATCGGCGTCGGCCAGCGTCAAGGAAAACTACGAAGAGCAGGTCAAGGTCGACGCCAAGCGCGGTGCCAGCTCCTTCGATTCGGACGTCACCCGGCGCAGCATGCGCAGCTACTGGAAGGTGCGTGTCCGCGCGCAGATTGCCCAGTACCGTGCGCCGGATGAAGAAGGCAAGCCGAAGATCGTGGTGGCCCTGCCGCGCACCAAGTCGGGCAGCTATGCCGTTGGCGATGGCCGGGTGAATGCCGACGAGGTCGCCCAGGCGATCCGCGCGCGGCTGTCCGACACGCTTACCCAGACCCAGCGCTTCATCGTGCTGGACCGCGAGTTCGGCGACGAACTGCAGGCCGAGATCGACCACATCAACAGTGGCAACGTGCGCCTGCAGGACACCGCACGCGTTGGCCAGCAGCTGGCGACCGACCTGATCCTGATTCCGACCATCGAACGTTTCGAGTACCCGCGCAGCGTGCGCAACCTGCGCATGTCCGATCGCCAGGTGACCTCGTACTCCGGTGGCGGCCGCATCACCCTGCGCCTGGTCAACGCCACCACCGGCCAGGTGGTGATGTCCGACAGCTTCGACCACCAGCTGGCCTCGACCGGCCCGAGCACCCTGCCGCGCGTGGTCAACGGCCGCAGCATGGCTGCCTCGATGATGGATTCGCTGTCCGGCCAGATCGGCAGCACCATCGTCACCACGTTGTTCCCGGTGTCGGTGGTGTCCGTCGATGGCGACCAGGTGGTGCTGAGCCAGGGCGGTGACACCGTGCAGGTCGGCCAGCGCTGGCAGGCCGTGCGCCTGGGCGAAGAGCTGAAGGACCCGCAGACCGGCCGCTCGCTCGGCCGCAGCGAGCATCCGTGCTGCACCATCCGCATCGACCGCGTGGCCGCGCAGACCTCCTACGGCACCCTGGAAGAGGGCGTGGACGCAATGCGCGGTGGTTTCCGCCCGGGCCAGATCGAACTGCGTCAGAAGCTCGGCAGCAAGCCCAAGGCTGCCGCCGGCGCAACCGCATCGGCCGCCCCGGCCGCCGCCGCGCGCCCGGCCAGCAAGCCGAAGCCCAAGCCCGCCGCCGCCCCGGCTGAAGACCCGAACTGGTAAGAACCTCCAGTTCGATGCACGTGGGGGTCAGAGCCCTTTCCCGCCGGGAAAGGGATCTGACCCCTTCTTGTTTTCGTTCGACACCTACCCGAGCAGACCGCCGTTCCGACAGATTGCGGAGATCTGTCGAAGGCGGGGTGGGGCAGCGTGCGGGGGCGTGAGCCGCATGGATGCGGCGACCGAGCTTACATGGACGTACTTGCAGCGGCCCCCGCACGCTGCC